>JAEUIF010000438.1 GCA_016795185.1 Planctomycetia bacterium
TCAACTCCTCAGTATCGCCCGCGACCTGACCAACGACCGCCCTGACGATCTACCCCAGGGCGACGCCCGCGAGCGCGTGCTCGACGCCGCTGCTGGACTCACCCGCTATGAAGCCGAAAACGCCTTCGCCCTGTCCTTGACCCGCCACAACGCCTTGCAACCGGAATGCCTCTGGGAACTCAAGGCCGGCATGCTGGCCAAGAGCGGCCTGGCCACGCTCTACCGTGGCGACATGAAGTCCTTCGACCGGCTGCCGGGCGTGGAGCACCTGCGCCGGCTGACGCGGTTGCTGCTGCGGCCTGATTGTCCCATACCGCCCAAGGGCTGGCTGTTCGTCGGCCCGCCGAACAGCGGCAAGACCACGGTGGCCAAGGCCATCGCCGCGGATAACCACCTACCGCTCATCCTGGCGGACTTGCCGGCGCTGAAAGCGAAGTACGTCGGCGAATCCGAGGGCCGGCTGCGGCGCTTCATCGGCCTGTGCGAGGCGATGGCGCCGTGTTGCGTCCTCCTCGACGAAGTGGAAGATGCTTTGGCGGGAGCTACCGCCGAGCAGGCGGGCGACAGCGGCGTGTCGCGCGACCAACTCTCCACGATCCTGAAGTGGCGTTCGGAGTCCGCGGCGCGGGTCTTCCTGATGGCCACCTGCAACGAGCCGGAAAAGCTGCTCCAGGTCAAGCAAGGGGCGCTGTTCCGCGACGGCCGCTTCGACGGCCTGGTCTTCTTCGACCTCCCCGGCCGGGAAGCCAAGGACGCCGTCTGGGCGCAGTACCGCCGCCTCTACCGGCTCGCGAACGCCGAGCCCGACCCGGCCGACGAGGGCTGGACGCCGGGGAATATCGAAGTCTGTTGCCAGCGGGCGGTCCAGTACCAGGTGCCGCTGGCGGAAGCAGCCCGCTACGTCCGGCCGACGCCCGCGGAGGACATCGAGCGCCTGCGCACCTGGGCCGCGGGTCGCTGTCTGGATGCGGCGCGGCCCGGTATCTATCGCCCCGAGTGTACGACCGCCACCACGCGGGCGGTGAGCCGGCGCGTCCAGCGCGGCCCGTCCAGCAACTGATCTTCATTCGACCGTTCGCTCCGTCGGGCCGTTCGGCCTGTTTCCCTCACCCTTCCCCTACCGAAAGGAAAACTCATGACCACGCTGACCGTGCGCGACGTTCCACTGCACCACGACGACCCGGCGGCGCGGCTGCGCCGCACGGCCGCCGCGGTGCGCGTCCACTTTACCTGGTGGGGCGTCCGCCGCGCCCTGAGCAACGCCCAGAAAGAAGAGATCGGCGACGCCTACGCCGCCGAGGCGCGACTCATCAGCGCCAGCAAGAAGTTGATCGATACCCGCCACGAAGCCTTTCGCAAGCTGACGGGCATACGCACGCGGGTACAACAGTTCTGGCGCGGTTTGACCCTGCCGTATGTGGAAGCGGGCATCCGTCTCTTGCGCCAGTCCGACATCGAGCTGTTTACCCACACGCTCCAGGGCTTCCAGGAGGAGTTGACCCAGGCGGAGGCCGACCTGAACGCCGTCTACGAATCGATCAAGGGCGACGCCCGCCAACGTCTCGGCCGTCTCTACGACGCCGGAGACTACCCTTCCGAGATCCGGCACCTGTTCGCCCTGGACTTCGACTTCCCCAGCGTCGAGCCGCCGGCGTATCTGCTGCGCCTCGCGCCCGACGTGTACCGCCAGGAGCAACAGCGGGTGGCCGCACGCTTCGAGGAAGCCGTGCGCCTGGCCGAACAGGCGTTCGTGGCGGAGTTGTCTCAGCTAGTCGCGCATCTGACCGAACGGCTGACGGCGGGACCGGAGGGTGCGAAGAAGGTCTTCCGCGACAGTGCGGTCGGCAACCTGACGGAGTTCTTTGAGCGCTTCAGGTCCCTGAACATCGGTAGCAACGCGCAGCTGGACGCCCTGGTCGAGCAGGCCCAGCAGATCGTGCGCGGCGTCGAACCGCAGGCGTTGCGCGGCCAGGAAGGCTTACGGCAGCAGGTGGCCGCGCAGCTGGGGCAGGTGCAAGCAGCCCTGGACGGCATGCTGATCGACGCCCCGCGTCGGCGCATCGTGCGGCACTCCGAGCCACGGGCCTGACGCTGCCGGTCGTATGGACAATCCTCACTGCAATGGAGGGAGGAGACAAAATGCAGCTCGTCGTCGCACCCGGCGGCTGGGTGCGGTGCTTGTATGCCGAGTCGCTGGATTTGACCTTACTCGGAGCGTTGATCATACGGCGCGCGAGCAAGGTGGAACCCGACGCCACCGGTCAGTGGTGGGCCGATTTGTCGCCGGTCGCGGGACCGCAGCTGGGACCGTTCGCGTTTCGCAGCCAGGCCCTGGCCGCCGAGCAAGCCTGGCTGGAGGAACGGCTCGCTACCGGCGACCGACTGACGGATTGACCACTTCCTCGTCGGAGCGTTTACCGAAGTTCCTTCACACGAGATGAACAGCCAGCGCGCCGGCGAGAACCGGCGCGCCGGCGGAAAGGAGTTGTTCCTTGATCCAGATCACTCGCGCACAGGCTCGCCGCTGGCGCGCTGTGTTGCGCCGCGCGGTCGCGAGCGGCGGTGGCCGGTGGGCCGGGCCGACGCTCGTGTTCACCGCCGACCGCGATGGATTACACCTGCAATGTGCCACACCGCAGGTCGCCGTTGACTATCACCAACCGGGCGCGCTGCCCGAAGACCGGCTGACCGTACCGGCACCGTTGCTGGCCGACTGCGAGGGCGGTAAAGACGAACCCGTGGTGCTCGAGCGCGGCCCCGGCGAAACCGTCCGGGCGTGCTGGCACGACGGCGGCGTGCCCCAGCAGCAGGAGTATGCGGTTCCGGAAGCCGATCCGGCCCTGAACTTCCCGGCGCTGCCGCAGCGGTGGCTGCCGCAGGCTCCGGACTTCCTGCCGGCGTTGAAGGCGGTGGCGCAAACGGCGGCACGCCAGCACGTCCGCTACAGCCTGCACCGCGTGCAGTTCCAGGGGAAGGCCGGCCAGCTGGTCGCCACCGACGGCAAGCAGCTGTTGCTGCACGCCGGGTTCCGCTTCGGCTGGAGCGATAACATCCTGGTACCGGCGCTGCCGGTCTGGTGTGCTCGCGACTTGCCGAGCACGGAGTCCTTGTCGCTGGGTCGCACGGAGACACACGTCTTTATCCGGGTCGGGCCGTGGACCTTCGCCCTACTGATCGACCGTCAGGGCCGCTTCCCCAACGTCGCCGACGTGGTGCCGTCCCCGGCGGCGCGGCGTACCACCTGGACCTTGACCGCTCCGGCGGCCGCGCTGCTGGCGCGCACGTTACCGCGCTTGCCGGGAGGTCAAGACGCCGAGCAGCCGGTGACCGTGGACCTGAACTCGCCGGTGGCGGTCCGCGCTCGTGCTGAGCGCGATGGGCGGACTACGGAACTACTCATGCCCGAGAGCCAGGTCAGTGGGCCGGCGCTGCGCTGCTGCGGCAATCGGCAATACTTACTACGTGCTTTGGCACTGGGCTTCACGCGCTTCGAGCTGGCCGGCGCGGACCAGCCGATCGTCGCGTGCGACGACCGGAGGACGTACCTGTGGATGACCTTGCCGGCCAAGGACGCCTTGCCAGCCGCGGCGGACGCCGTGCGCGTCAGCGGCGTGGTCGGGGCACAGGCTGGGGAGGAATTGTCGGTGAGCCTGCGGCCGGTGAGTGGCCCAGGGCGCGCAAAGCGTACAGATGTTGACGGCGCGGTTGAGCCGCCTTGGCCACGCAAGGGGGCGGCGGCGGACACGAACGGGGAGCCTGCCGGAGCGGTACCGAAAGCCGTCAACGACGCTCAACCGCCTGCTCCGGCCGCGACGCACCCCGGATTACTGCAAGAAGCGGAGGCATTGCGGGATTTGCTGCGCGACGGCTACCTGCGCAGCCAGCGGCTGCTGGCGGCCCTCAAGCGCCAGCGGCAGCAGAGCCGGTTGTTGAATTCGACGGTGAGCGCCTTGCGGCAGTTACGGCTGGTCGAGTCCTAAAGTTCGGCGTTGGTGACATGGCTGGCACTGCCGGGCGGCGAGGCGGCCCGGCAGTGCGGCTGTGCGGCTGTGCCCGTTGCCAACCCACAGAGGCTAATTCCCCGGAATTAACCGCGGGACGACAAGTGGGGCCCTGACTACAACCACGCCGAAGCGCGGTGCGTCCGCGCCGACGCGGACTTTTTAGCCTTTGGTCGAACCCACCTGTTAGCAGGCCAGCACAACCGGCCAGTAATTGTCCTTTACCTCGCTCTGATCGCGTTCCCGCCCGAATCTTGCTGAATTGTCATCCGATCAGCGGCTGGTGGTTACACCGAGAATTCGGCAAAGGCGGCCTCCCAGGATTGTACCCCGCTCCCCGCTCCCAGAGATTTCTCGTACCCCGCCCCTACCCCGCCCCTCCCCCACGCCGGTAGAATCGCGACTTTTCGGGGAGGCCGGGTCGCATGGGCGAGGAGCGCTGGTTCTGCCGCAACACCGAGGAATGGCACGCGCTGGCCGAACGGCTCAAGCAGACGCCCTGTCCACACTGCCAAGTGGTCGGTACGCTGATTCGCCACGGCTCCTGGCGAGGCGTTGACGACAGCAGCCCCCAGCGTCAGGCCATCCGCGCGCGACGCCTTCCGCGTCGAGTTCGAGAGCAACGCCTTCCAGTGCGAACGCCGCCTCATCGAGCAAGCCTTCGCCCGCAACCACGCCGGCAAGTGCCTGACCACCATCCTCGACGACGCCCACCTCATGGACCTGGCCAAACTGCGCCAGTTGCGGCTGCTCTTCGAGGATTTTCCCAAGAACCACAACCTCATCCGGATCGGCCGGCCCAGCCTGCTCGCCGCGCTGGACCTGGGCGTCAACCACGACATCAAGAGCCGCGTCACCTACTCGGACATCACCAAACGCCTCCACGCCGACGACCTGCGTGACTTCATCCTCCGTGAACTCGACCGCGTCGGGCTCGGCCCCCACACGTTCACCCGGCCCGCCCTCGACCTCATCGTCCGCTCGGCCGACGGCGTCCTGCGCCAGGCGCGCAATCTCTGCGTCGGCTGTCTGATCGAGGCCGTGCGCCGTGTCACCAAGACCATCGACATCGACCACGTCAATCGCGTCCTGCTACAACCCCACTGGCACCAGAAAGTCATCAGTACCAGGCCCAGCAGGCGAAAAAGCAACCGCCCACCACGCCGACCGTCTCCTGAAGCACCGCGTCCGCCTCCCCAGGATCCTCCGCTACCACCCCTCCACACCGCGCGTGACGATCCGCCCAACCCCGGAAAGGTGACGGCTCACGCGGTCATCCCTCCCGGCAAGGTGCGCGGCTTTGCCCAGCTACGATTCCGAATCGACGGCTGGGAGTTGCTGAGTGCGATTCTGGGCAACCGCATGCCCGACAGCGTCTTGAAGGTAATGATGGAGAGCCGCAATCCGGAACCGTCACCTGAGTTCCAGATCGACCTGGGAGAGCCGACTCGGCGGGGCTTGCTCGCACCAAAGATCGCGGAGTTGCGTGCTCAGAAAGTGAGCTGGCCAGAAATCGCCCAGATCACCGGCATCGCCATCGGCAACGCCTACAACGTCTGGAAGCGGCACGTCAGCGCTCAGGGCGGCGACCATCCCGCCACCTGATTTTCGCCAGCCCAATTCAACCTCATTCGGGCCCGGTGACGAACCGGGCCTTTTCTATTGCAGGAGTCTTTATGAACCACCACCTGTGGCAGGCCCTGACTGCGCTCGTTGGGGAAGCACTGGCCCAGCGATGGTTGGCGTCGAATACCAACCGGCCGCAACAGCCCATTGCCAACGAAGACACCAATGAGCCCGTGTCGGCGGTCAACCCCCAGAAGCCACCACCAGAAAATCAAGATGTGCGTGATAGCAGGTGAGGCCCACCAAGGCCAAGCCTGCGTGCCTGCCACTTTCTGGCAGGTTTTTTAGCTATCAGCGTTCAAGACCATGCGAGTTCTCGGCTTCGGCGCGCCCGCTGTTTCTCGAAGAAATTCGGAAAAATCCCGAAGCAATCGGCTAACCACACCCACTAACCTTGAAACCATGTTAAGGGACCGATGCGCAAACCGCTGCTCAAACGCCAGGGTGGACCATGCCGCGACAACTGATAAAGGTCAACTTTCACCTGGCGCTAGCCGGCTTGCTAGCCAGCGTAACGGTGTTGATCTGGATCGTCGCCGGCATCGTTTCTGGCCAGGCGGCTCCCGCTCCAGCTGCTCGGGACATTCTGCCTGAAACGGGGGTGAAGGCCGGTTTGTGTGTTCACCTCGGCGCCACCGACGGCAAACTGGAGACCGAGCTGGCCGGGTCCGGGCAGCTACTGGTGCATGGGATCGCGTTGACCCAGGCGTCGCGCGACCAGGCGCGCGCGGCGATTCTGGCCGCTGGGCTGTACGGCTTGGCCTCCGTCGAGCACCACGGCAGTTTGACGCGGTTGCCCTACAGCGACAACCAGGTCAACCTGCTGCTCGCTGACCTTGATGCACTGGGTGCCCAGGCTCCCGGTGTCGAGGAAATCCTGCGCGTGTTGGTCCCCCACGGCGTCGCCTACCTGAGAGCCGGCGGCACCTGGAAAAAGACGGCAAAACCGCAGCCCGCGGGCATGGATGAATGGACCCACTGGTGGTACGACGCGACCGCGGCGGGGGCGTCGAAGGATACGGTTGTCCAGCCGCCCAATGCGCTGCGCTGGGTGGCCAACGACTGGGCCAAGGTTGGTATGGGCGGCGAGTTCTCCTCCACCGGCATGCGTGCGGCCGGTGGTCAGATCGTTTACGCGTTCAACGGCCCCAAGAAGGGTGGGCCGGATTATTTGCTGGCCCGCGATGCGTTTAACGGCATCTGCCGGTGGAAACGTCTGGACTTCGGGCGGACCTTCTATCCGATGATCGCCGTCGGGGACCGTGTCTACACCGTAGCCGCGTTCGATAGCCACGCGGTCGCACTGGACTTCGCCACCGGTGCAACGCTGCTGACTTATGACCAGGGCTTGAAGTTCCCCCGGCCCAAAGCGGTCAGACATTCCAGCAAGAATGCCATGGTTCATGCGGACGGCCAGCTGATCCAGGCCGTTGGCGATCGCGCCATAGCGCTCGACGCCAGGACCGGCAAGCGGCTGTGGGAGTATCAGGAGGCCGATGGGGCCTTGCACCTGCCTGTGGTCTCGGCCAAGGAGGATGCTCTTTTTATGGTCGTCGCCGCAGATGACCGGGCCGATGGCAGTCGCTGGCCGGCGGTCTACGGCGTCAAGTCAGTGGTGTGCGTCGATCGGTCGACCCAAAAAGTCCGCTGGCGGACGCCGATCGACAACAACCTGTGCCAGCTCGCCTACCAGGATGGCCACCTGGCGCTGTTCAATACCAACTCCATCGGCGGCGACATGAAGAACGGCTTTCTCGGCGTCATCCGCACGCGAGACGGCAAGCTACTCTGGTCGGAGCCGTGCAAGGACTACGTTTTGAACATGATGATCTGGCAAGACGCGCTCGTTTACTCACACGGCCAGGTGTTCTTCCGCGACCTGGCCACGGGGAAGCCGAAGCAGCCGACGTTGAGCCTGAATTACAACCCACGTTGCAATCGGATGACCGGCGCGCAGGACTGGATCATCACCGGCCAGACCACGTTCATCAACGCGAACCAGGACCAGACCTTGCGGGGGATCACCCGCAGCCAGTGCGCCATGGGCGGCATGCCCGCTTACGGGCAGGTGTACTTCACCACGGGCGGCTGCGGGTGTCTCCTAAACCCGATCCGGGGCTATCAGGCCCACGGCTACGAGCCGCCCATGCCTTCGGTCAAGGACGAGTTGCGTCTGGAACAGGGGGCGGCGAATCTTCCGCAGTCGGACCGTAACACCCAGTCGTTTGGCGGGAAGGGCCCAGTAGTGGACGACTGGACCCATACCGACTTCACCTATGCCAAGGACGTCAAGACGCAGCCGGTCCAGGACGGCGAACGGACCTACACTGCCTTCGTCCACGAGCATCGGCTGGAATGCCTGGTCGAAGGCAAGGTCGTCTGGAGTTTCATTGCTGGCGGGCGCATCAGTACCTCTCCGGTGGTCCAGGACGGCAAGGTCTTCTTCGGCGCCCACGACGGCTGGGTTTACTGCCTGCAGGCGAGTGACGGCAAGCTGCTGTGGCGGTTCCTCGCGGCGCCCCGAGAAAAGAAGGTGGTCGCCTACAGCCAGCTGGAGTCGGCCTGGCCGGTCTACGGCGTGACCCTGTACGAAGGCCGACTGGCGTTTTCGGCGGGGCGGCACACTGAAGCGGACGGCGGCATCTGGATCTACTCTCTCGACCCGAAGACTGGCAAGCTCGATTGGAAGGTTTCGTTCCAGGTCAACCGGCCGACGTACCAGCAAGGCGAGAAGCAGCCGCCGCTGGAATACCCGGTCGCCAGCGTGACCAACGACGTGCTCAAGTACGAGGATGGCAAGCTGCGTTTGGCCGTGCGCGCGCGGCCCCCGGTCCCGCCCAACGCGCGGACCAAGCCCCCCGAATTCGTGGTGGACCCCAAGAACCCGCAAGACGTGCGTATTGGGCTGCCGCAGTAACACCATGCGGTGGCAGATTCACATGCTGTGGCGTTTCATCGGCTGCGGACCATGGGAGATTCTCATGCAGAAGCTTCTTGCCTTGTCGTTCGTGCTTGTGGCCGCCGTCAGCGCGTCCGCGTTGCCGCGCGTTTCCGTCACGGATCGCCGGGCGGCGATAGCCAAGGACGCGCCGGCCGCCAACCCACAAGGCAAGACGAGGATCGACGGGTACGGCGAGCTGCCCAATGTCTTCACCAATTCGCTGGGCGCACGCTTCATCCTGATCAAGCCCGGCAAGTTCATCATGGGCAAGGCGCCCGACCAAGGGGAAGCGTCAACGCACGGATCGAACCATCCGCACGAAGTGACCATCAGCAAGCCTTTCTACCTGGGCGAGACCGAAGTGACGAATGCGCTGCACGGGCTGCAAGCAGCGAAGCCGGACGCGCGTGACGGGGCGGAAGACGGCGAGCGCGCCGTCGCGGGCGTGAATTACTTCGATGCCATCGATGGGATCTTGCGCCTATCGGAAAAGGAGGGGCGGCGCTACCGCCTGCCCACGGAGGCGGAGTTCGAGTATGCCGCGCGCGCCGGCACTACCACCGGCTGGTACTACGGCAACGATCCGAAACGGCACGACGAGCTTGAATGGGCCGGTCATCGCGGCGGCGAGAAGTACGGCGACAGTCCCCGACCGGTGGCCTGGAAGAAGCCTAATCCCTGGGGCCTCTACGACATGCTCGGCAACTGCATTGAATACGTCGCTGACTGGGCCGGGGACTATCCCACGAAGGCGGTGACCGATCCGACCGGGCCGGAGAACGCCGATCCCCGTTTCCCCTACCGCGTCAAGCGCAGTGGCGGCTACCGCTATGGCGACAATGCTTGCTATTCGCGGATGATCAAGGGCGTCGATGGCTGGCGGAATGGGCGCATCGGCTATCGGCTGGCGTTCAGCGCGGCGGACCTGGCGCCGGTCCAGGACCGGGAAGCGTTCGCCGCCCTGATTCGGCGGCAGCGGATCGCCAATTTCCTCGCCGGGACGATGGACAACCCCAAGGACGTGCGCCGTCATCTGGCCGCCGGCAAGGTCAGCGGCGGCTGGGGGCTGGATTGGGACCAGGCGCTGGAGTATTTAACCAAGGCCAAGGCCCTGGACCCCGGCAGCCAGCAGATTGGCGACGCGATCGCCGCCTACCTGGCGTTCCTGGACGAGACCGAGAAGGCGGTGGATGGCAAGTTCAAGGCAACGACCGACGCCATCGCCGCCGCACGCCCGAAGATTCGCGCACTCCTTACGGCGAACCCAAAGTAGCCCAACCAATCCCTTCGCCATGGAAACGCGCTTCACCGGAGCGATGGCGCAACGAGGACGAAGAGTCATGACCAGGCTGTTGGTGACAGTGGCGGGCGCGGCACTCCTGATGGCAGCGCCAGCGTCGGCCCAGCAAGCGGCAAAGCTGCCGAGACCCGCTCAGCCGATCCCCGGCGCCCACAACGACCTCGACGTGCCCTACCTGCCGGAGCGGCTCACGGGCAGGCCGGAAGACCGGTGGGTCAAGCTTAACGTTCACTGGCCGAAGGATGACCAGAAACATCCGTGCATCATCTTCGTTCATGGCGGCGGCTACGGCAGCGGAGACAAAGAAGACACCGACCGCAAACTGCTGGAGCACGCCGTCAAGGAAGGCTTTGTCGCGGTGAATCTGAATTACATCCTGGGCGATGACGGGATCTTCCCGCAGGTGTACTGGGACTTCCGCGCCGCCGTCCGCTTTCTGCGCAAGCATGCGGAAAAGTACCACATCGATCCGGCCCGCATCGGCGCCTGGGGCTTCTCGGCCGGCGGCTGGCTCACGAGCAGTGCGAGTTTCACGGCGCCAGATGACTTGTGGACGGGGCAGAAGCTGCTGCGGGTGCTGCCCGGCCTGCGACCGCCGCCGCTGGATGCGATTCGCCGAATGCGCGAGGCGATGCGGAAGGACGGCGGCTTGCTCGTCGGCATGGACGACCCGCAGCCACGCTACGGGGAGTACTCGGCCCGTTTGCAAGCGATCGATGTCGATTTCTACCATCACCAAGACTCGGTCGATGCAGCGGCCCCGGCGGCCCTCAGTTACGTGGGTGAAGGAGGCGTCAACCCTCTGGAGCAACTCTGCAAACAGGCCGGAGTGGATTTCGTCGCGGTGGCCGTCAAAGGGGCGGAAAACAAGGGGAAACCCGGCCTGCACTGCCCCCCGCTGCACCTGAAGACAACCGGGGAAGACGGCGCCACCGAGGTCGAGGTGCGCGATCGGGTTTTTCAATTCTTCAAACGCCAGCTGGTGACCGCACCGCGCTGCCCGGTGCCGGAATTCCGTCCCAACCGCCGGTTGTTCGCCGACCGCCAGATAATTGAGATCATCGTACCGGCGGCCGATGCGACCATCCACTACACCATGGATGGCGCGGAGCCGACGCCTGAATCGCCCGTTTACAAGGGGCCCTTCTCAATCGCGGACACCACCACGATCAAGGCACTGGCGCTCCGCAAGGGCGAACGTACGAGCGGGGTCGCCACCGCCGTCTTCACGAAGGGCCTCCCGCCGCCTGCCATTGCTGGACCCGAGAAGTTGCCCAAGGGCAAGACCGGCGCGCCCTATACAGTCACCTTCACGACGAGACCTGGCGAACCGGCCGTGGTCTGGAGTATGGCGGGTCACCTGACTTCACCGCGCTTGGCGGGCCAACTGAAAGGTGCTCATGGTTTGCTGCTCGATGCTACCAAAGGAGTATTGTCGGGCACTCCCACCAGACCGGGATGCTACACCATCCAGATGCAAGCCGGTTGGGAATTTGGCCAGCTGGCTGGCACGCGCACTTACGTACTGGAAGTCGAATGACCGAGCATCAGGCGGCCAAGCCAGGGCCATGACCGGGGGGAATCCCACTTCGGGGGCGGCCTGTCACTCCGGCTTCAAATCATAGCAAAACAGCCAGTCGTGGTCCCGGAGGTAGAGCCGGCCGTTGGCGAGGACCGGGTGGGCCCAAGTGTGCTGCTTGCTGGCCGCCGGCTGTTCCAGGCGGCCTTTCAGGATGTATTGCTTTGGATTCGCCTCGATGAGGAAGACCGGCCCCCGTTCGTTGCGGTAGTAGAGGTGGCCGTCGGCAGCCGCAATCGAGCCTTTTCCCGGGCGGCGGTCGTCCCACATCAGCTTGCCGGTCTTGAATTCCAGGCAGGTTAGCAGTCCTTCATTGGAGCCATAGAGATAACCGTCAAGCAGCACCATGCCGCCGTGCTGGTTTTGCATCTTCTTGGTGAAGTACTGTTCTTCGGCCGCAAGGTTTTCCCCCTTTCGGCTGAGGCGCACCAGTCCGCCGCCGTTGCCGTATGCCGATGCCGCGAAGACACAATCACCGGCCACGACCGGGGTCGAGCAGTTGACGAAGCGCGAATTGGCCGGTGCGTCATAACGCCAGAGGAATCGCCCATCCGTTGCGGCCACGCCCACGACGCCTTTTTCCAGGAATTGAACATAGTGCCGGAGCCCTTGGACCTCCACCGCGACGACCGAGGAGTATTTCGCCTTGTCTTGCTGGGGAACCTGGGCTTGCCAGACGATGGCGCCGGTGCGCTTGTGCAGGGCTGCCAGGCTCGCCTGCTTGCTGCCCGGTGTGCAGATCAAGTGGTCGCCGTCGATCAATAGCGATTCGGAGTAGCCGCCGTACTTGAGTTGCTGCTCACCGCCGAAGTCCTTGGCCATGTTCCGCCGCCAGCGTTCCTTGCCGGTCGCGGAATCCAGGCACACCAGATCGCCCTGCACCCCGAGAACGTAGAGCAACGGACCGTCCACGGTCGGTGTGGAGCGCGAACCATCCCCGGCGCCTCCCGAGCGGCGCGCCGCCGCAATCCGGGCCACCCAGCGTTCCTTGCCGGTCAATTCGTCCAGGGCCCAGACCACCTCGTCAGCGCCTCGGAAACTCATGCCATAAACGCTGCCAGCGGAAACGGCGGGAGTGCTGTCGCCTGTACCCAGGTCTTCGACTTGCCAGGCCAGCCGCAGCCCTTGGTCGGGCCAAGCAGCCAGCAACCCCTTCTCGCGTGACACGCCGGAGCGGTCTGGGCCGCGCCACTGCGGCCAATCATGCTGCTTGACTGCACGTTCTGGCGGGGCCGCCGCGATCGGGCTGACAGAACTCAAGCCATGAACAATCAACAGGACCAGCCAGCGCGTGCGCATTGCAGTGCCCTTCCACTATGTAGTTGAGGATTCCCAGCCTTGGGTCTCACTACTCGTTAGTGGGTGCCCGCGGGCCTTTGCTTCCTCGTTTTCAGATTGCCCATCGGATGGCGCTCCCAATGGGCCGCCGTCGAATAGGAGTGGATGAGCGTTGGCCCGAGAAACAGCGCGGTTTCGAGAAAATTCCGAAGCAACCGGCCGAGTTGGCCCACTAACCCGGTAGAGAGGCCAAGGACAGGCGGAGCGGGCTTTGTGCGCGAGGCGAATGGAGAGCTGAGCCAGGCACTTCGCCTCGGACCATACGAGGATGCGACTGATGAAGCCAATCTGCGCGGCAGTTTCCTCCACTGGTGCTTGGGCAGTTGCCGCTGTCGGGATCGTGTTCTTGGCAGCGGTCCCGGCGAGTCGTGCCGCGGATCCGACGCCCCCGGCAGCAAGTGTGACGTTCGAGCAGGACGTATTACCCATCCTGCGTACGCACTGCCTCAACTGCCACAACGGGCTGAAACCGAAAGCCGACCTGGATCTCCGCACGCGCGATGCCATCCTCAAGGGCGGCAAGCATGGCCCATCGGTTGTGCCAGGCAAGCCGGCAGAAAGTCCGCTGTGGGACGAGATCGCCAGCGGCAACATGCCCAGGGGCAAGGCCGCTTTGACCGACCCGGAAAAGCAAACTATCCGCGCCTGGATCGCCGGTGGGGCCGCAGGCAGGCCTGCCGAAGTCGTGCGCCTTCCGGAGCGCTCCCCTGGTCAGCAGGGGCGCGATCCGGTCGCGATGGCCGCACTCATTGACCGCGAGATTGACCAACGCCTGGCACGGGCCAAGGTGCCCGCATCCCCGCCAGCCGACGACTCGGCTTTTCTGCGCCGCGTGTACCTGGACATCGTGGGCCGCATTCCTACGGCAGAGCAGGCCGCCGCCTTCCTGGACGACGAAAATCCCGACAAGCGCCGCAAGCTCATCGACGATCTTCTGGCCAGCCCGGAGTACGGCACCCATTTCGGGACCGTCTGGCACAATCTGATCGTGCCGCTGGACGAGAACAAACGCCGGATATATCAGCCGCCACTGATGCAATGGCTGGCCGACGATTGCAATCGGAACGAGCCCTGGGACAAGACAGTCAAAGGGCTGCTGACGGCGGAAGGCGCCATTGCGAAAAACCCCGCTGCGGTCTTCTTCACGACCAATCCCGAGCCGAACCAGCTGACGATCACCGCGAGTCGCCTTTTCCACGGTCTCAAGCTGGATTGTGCCGAATGCCACGACCATCCTTTCACCCGGTGGAAACAGCAGGATTTCTGGGGGATGGCGGCGTTCTTCACACAGGTCAAGGCAAACCGAGAGGCAGTAACGGAGGCTCCGGCCAATCGGGCCAAGGAACTCAAGACTCCAGGGGCAGCAATTGTTATTCCCGCCACTGCTTTCACGGGAGCCGGCAGCGAAATCCGCGGCCGCTTCCTGGGCGGCGCTCAACCAGTGCTGGAAGACAAAGGCCCGTTGCGCCCCGCCCTGGCTGCCTGGATCACTTCGGAGCAGAACCCGTTTTTCGCGCGGGCGACCGTGAATCGGCTCTGGAGCCATTTCTTCGGGCGAGGGTTGGTCCATCCCGTGGATGACTTTCACGAGGACAACCCGCCCTCGCACGCCACGCTGCTCGCCTTGCTCGCCGACGAGTTCGCGTCGTCCGGTTTTGACCGCAAGCACCTGATCCGTTGCCTCTGCTTGACCAAAGTCTATCAGCGCTCGAGTCGGCCGGTCGCGGGCAACGAGGCGGATGCTCTGTTGCTCAGCCGCATGGCCGTTAAGGTGATGAGCGCTGAAGTGTTGTTCGACTCTCTGGGCGTCGCCTTGGGATTTGAAAACCTGGGAACCCCGCCCAAGGCGTTGAACTCCTTACCGGTGGCGTTCCAGCGCAGTCTGGGCGGGAATGCAAGGACGCAGTTCGTCAACTTTTTTAAGGACCCCAACGAGCAGGCTGAAGCTATGGACTACGGCCACGGCATCCTCCAAGTCCTTCGCCTGGTAAATGGCCCCCAATTCAACAATGGTGGTTTGACGGTCAACTCCCTGGCGAAAGTGGAAAATCCGAGCCGTGCCCTGGAAGCGCTTTTTCTAAGTACGCTGGCGCGCCGGCCCACGGCTGCCGAGGTGCAGCGGTTGAGCCCGTACCTTGCGCGCCAGAAGAACCTACGCGATGGCTACGCAGGGGTGTTCTGGATTCTGATCAACAGCAGTGAGTTCCTGGTGAATCATTGAGCAAACCACTGTCCCAGTGAGGACGATGACGATGACTAGCTCGCACGGCAATTCGATATCGCGGCGTGACTGGCTCCGGCTCTCCGTGGCCGGGGCCTTGGGCCTGTCGGGTTCGGGCTGGTTTGGCGGTCTGGCGAACCGGGCCAGCGGCGCGGCTGGCCAAGGCCGGAAGATCAAATCCTGCATCCTCCTCTGGATGGGCGGCGGTCCCAGCCAGTTGGAAACTTTCGACATGAAGCCCGATGGCCCCGAAGAAAGCCGCGGTGAACTCAAGCCGATCGCGACCTCGGTCCCCGGCATCCAGATCTGCGAGCACTTGCCCAAACTGGCGCAGCAGACGGGCGATCTGGCCATTCTCCGCAGCATGAGCCACAACTTCCCCGACCACGACCGCGGGCCGATACTGATGCAGACCGGCTTTATTCGGCGTCCCAACCTGGCTCACCCGCACATGGGGGCGGTTGTCTCCGCGGAAGCGGATGATCCGGAGCGCGGGTTGCCAGCCTTCGTCTCCGTCGGAACTGTGCCGGGTCCGGGCTTTTTGTCGCCGCGCCATGGGCCCATGATCATGGGCGATCCGACCAAGGGCACCGAGGATTTCAAGCTGGCCACTGACACCCAAAAATTTGGACAACGGGTCGAACTGCTCCAGGCGCAAGAGGAAGAGTTCCACAAGCACCTGCCCGCACAGGCGGTGGCTGCCCACCGCTCCGCCTATCTCCAGGCAACGAGGCTGTTGAACTCCAACAAGCTCAAGGCGTTCGACCTCGCAGAGGAGCCGGTGAAAGTGCGCGAAGCCTACGGTTGCAATCGGCCGGCGCCCAAAGGCCTTGGCAAGCGCGGCAGCGGCGAGGTCAAGTTCGGTGAAGGCTGCCTGCTGGCGCGGCGACTGGTCGAGGCCGGAGTGCCGTTTGTCGAGGTCTGTCACAACCGCTGGGACAACCACGACTACATTTTCCCTTCGATTCAGTATCACGGCGCGGTCATCGACGATTCCATGTCGGCGTTGATCGTCGACCTGAAGGAGCGGGGATTGCTGGACAGCACGCTCATTATCTGGATGGGTGAAATGGGGCGCACGCCCAAGTTCCAGCGCGGCGGGACCAATGGCGGCCCCACGGTCGGCCGCGATCATTTCACCGCTGCCTACACGGCGGTGCTGGCCGGCGGCGGACTGAAAACGGGCCAGGTGATTGGCCGTACCAGCAAGGACGGCAGCGCTGTCGAGGACCGGCCGATCAGCCCCCCGGACTTCATGGCCACCGTGTACAAGGCCCTGGGGATCGACTTCACGAAGGAGTACAACGCCCGCGACGGCAAGCCGATCGAAGCGGCCCGGCAAGGAAGCCAGGCCAATGGCGCCCAGCCGGTGCGCCTGGTCGAGAAGGGCGAGAAGCCGGTCGAGGAATTGTTCTAAAGTCTCACTGCGGTTTAGTTGCGGAGCGATACGTCAATGCGTTTCCCCCTGAGTCGAACGGCCGCACTCGTGGCGCTTGGGCTGCTGGTTCTGACCGACAACCGCAGGCTGCGGACCGAGGAACCCAAGGTGCCGGCTGGCGCGAAAGCCAACCAGGTGACCGCCGACCTGGACGGCTATCGCCAGGTGGTCGCGCCGTTCTTGCAGCAGCATTGCAGCAAGTGTCACGGCGCCGAGAAGAAGGAAGCCGGGTTGGCACTCCAATCGCTCAATGCCGACCTCGTCGCCGGCGGCCATGCCAAGAAGTGGCGGCGCGTGCTCGATCAACTCCAGCAGGGGGAAATGCCTCCGAAGGGCGAAACCCAGCCGGAGAAGGCGGCACTCCTGCGCGTGACCGCCTGGCTACGGCGGGAGTTGGCCAAGTCGCCGGGCGGGGACCGCGAGTACCGGGCGGGCACCCACCTCCCGGCTTTCGGCAACCGTGTGGATCACCAGGCCCTCTTTCATCCCGAACCGGGCACGGTTGCCAGCACGCCCGCCCGGTTGTGGCGGATCAGTCCACATATTTACTGGGAGCTGGTGAAAGACCTGACCCGCGGATTCCCCGATACCATTCCCCAGGCTTTCTCCGGCATTCCGCAGCATGGCTTCAAGGACTACGCCGCCGCCTTCAACATCGACGAAGCGACTACCGAACAGTTGATGCGCAACGCGCAAACCATCGTCCAGCAGCAGACGCGCTTCCGCATCGAGAGTGGAAAACTCAAGCCGGAAAATGGTGCGGAGCGAGTGTTTGTGGACCTCTTCGACGAGGCCAAGGCCGCGCCCACGCGCCAGGACATAGAATCGGCGATCCGGCTCCAGTTCAACCTGGCTCTGAAGCGCGCCCCGACCGCGAACGAACTCGGCGGCTTCGTCCAGTTGATGGAGGACAACATCCGGACGGCGGGCCGGCGCGAAGGCTCGCGGGCCAGCCTGGCGGCAATCCTGCTACAGCCGGAAGTCGTGTTCCGCCAGGAGTTCGGCGCAGGGCCCAGCGATGTCCATGGACGGCGCCTGCTCGCGCCGCGCGAGCTGGCCTTCGCCATCGCTTATGCCTTGACGGACAAACATCCGGATCCGTTGCTCCTGTCTGCGGTGGACCAGGGAAAACTCAGCACGCGCGACGACGTGGCCCGAGAAGTGAACCGCCTCTTGAGCGACGCCAAAATCCCGAAGCCCCGCATCCTGCGCTTTTTCCGCGAGTACTTCGGCTATCACGACGCGCTGCTGGTATTCAAGGAGGAGAAAGAGAATCCGGACCACGATCCGCAGGTGCTGGTCAACGATACCGACCAGCTTATTCTGCACATTCTCGACCAGGATCGACAGGTCCTGCGCAATCTGCTGACCACCAACAATAGTTTCGTGGTGTCCCGCTGGGGCAACGGCCAGACGGCCGCCGGCCTCAAGAAGCAACGGGACGAAGGCCTGAAACTCTTCTACGCGAACCCCAGCAATAAGGACAAGCCCCCGCCGCGCCTGGGGAAAGAGCTGTTCCGCGCCTACAACCTGGACGACTATCCCGAGCAGCAACCTGTGGAATTGCCGGCAGCCGAGCGGGCCGGCATCCTGACGCAGCCGAGCTGGCTGGTCGCGCATTCGCTGAACGCCGACAACCACGCCATCCGCCGGGGCCGGTGGGTGCGCGAACATCTTCTCGGCGGCAGCGTTCCTGACTTGCCGATCACCGTGGATGCTCAGCTGCCGAACGATCGGGAGAAGACGTTGCGGGAGCGGATGGCCGTCACGAAGGCCAACTACTGCTGGAACTGCCACCGACGCATGAATGATCTGGGCCTGCCGTTCGAGCAGTTCGACCACTTCGGCCGCTTCCGGACGACCGAGCTGAACCGCCCGGTGGACGCGACGGGCAGCGTCACGGAAACCGGCAGTGCCGATCTCGATGGGCCGGTCCTCGGTGCGGTGGCGCTGATCAAAAAACTGGCGGACTCGGAACGAGTGCAGCAGGTGTTTATCCGCCACGCTTTCCGCTACTGGATGGGCCGGAATGAGACGCTGGCTGACGGGCCCACCTTGGTGCAGGCCAACGAGGCGTACACCAGGAGCGATGGCAGCATGAAGGCGCTGATCACCGCGCTGCTGACTTCGGATTCCTTCCTCTACCGCGTTCCCAACGAAGTCTCCAAGACCCGACCGGGCGATTGAAGACCCGAAAGCAACATCCCAAGGAGTTTCCGCATGCTTCCCATGACACGGCGCCAGATTCTGGGCAGCTTTTCCCTCGGCGCGGGTGGGTACTTGCTCGCCCCCGTGCTGCGACAAATCGAAGCCCAGGCCGCCGGGGCGGCCCCGCTGCCGAAGCGGTTCGTCTTCGTGCTGGAAGGCAACGGCCTGCCGCCCGATCAGCTCCAGCCCAAGAACCTGCCGCGAAAGAAAGACGCGCAAGGGGTGACGGACTACGACCAGTTGCACGATGCTGCCCTGGGAGACCAGGAATTGCCGTTCGCGCTCGAGCCGCTGGCGGATTTCAAGGACCACCTGACGATTATCCAGGGCCTGTCCGGGAAGTCGTGCGGCGGCGGCCACTCCAATAACTTCGGTTCGCTCGGCGTTTATTCGGGTGTGTCCGGCCCCCTCGGTGAAACGATTGACGCCGCGCTGGCGAAGGCGCGGCCCAGCATTTTCCCGCGGGTCGGTCTGGGGATCTCGGAGCGGCCGGAACACACGTTGATCTACAACATATCGGCCTGGGATCGCGAGCGACCGTTGCCTTGCCAGTGCCGTCCCGACCTGGCGTATAACGCTTTGTTCGGGCGCGTGGCCACGGGCGGCGGTCAAGCGGCTTTTGCCGCCCAGACCAATGTCCTCGATTTCATGGTGGACGATGTGAAGCGGGTGGAGAACGGCCTGGCGGGCGAGGAGCGTGAGCGTCTACAGCACTATTTGCGGGCCTACGAGGCCATGCGGCACCGCCAGAGCCGGCTGAACGAGATCGAAAGCACGCTGCGCAAACAGGGCCCCGTCGTGACCGACAAGTATCGCTCGACAGGCGAAACGGACCGGCTCGACGCCCATTTCGACCTGGCTGCCGCCGCCCTGATTTGCGGTCTGACCAACGTGGTCACGATTGCCTCCGGCGCTGGGGACAACTACATGAATATTCGGTTCAAAGGTCTGGGCATCGACCTGGCCAAGCATAACATCGGTCATGCGGAAAGCTACCAGGGCAAGAACTGGGTCGAATTGTCCTCGACGATTCGCCGGTTTCACTTCGAGTTGATCGCGCGGCTGGCGGCCAAGCTCAAGGAAGTGCCGGAGGGCGACGGCACCATGTTCGACAACACGGTGATCGTGTACCTGAGCGATTCGGCCGAAGCCCATCACTCTCGCTGTGTCGAGTGGCCCTTCGTGCTGGTGGGCAAGTTGGGCGGCAAGCTCAAAGCGGGCCGTTATCTCGCCTATCCCAAATACGGCCGGCGCGGCCATCGCACCATTGCCAGCCTGTATTGCACACTGCTGCATGCGGCGGGCGCCCCGAGAAAAACCTTCGGCGTCGCCGACCCGAACCTGAAAGAGGCCGAGCAAAATGGGCCTTTGGCGGAGCTGATCGGGTAGACCGCCGTAACTCAGTGACGGCCAGTATCGGTTGTGCGAAGCCTATTCTCAGGAGTCACGCATGCCTGGAATCCGCCCTCATCGATGTCTTTTTCTCCTGGTCGTCGCAGGTTTGGCCTCAGCTTGGGAAGTCTCCGCCCAGACTCCGGCGGAGCAGCCCAAGGCCGCCGTGAGTCCCTTTCAGGCGCCGCCGGGCGGTTGGCCCAAGGATGCGAAAACAGGGCTTCTGAAAAAGGTCGCACTGGAAGGAGTTCCGAACCCGGCCGCGTTTTACCACCTCGGCGTGCCCAAGGAGTACACGCCGGAGAAGGAATGGCCGCTGGTCGTCGTCTTGCACGGCGGCCCCGGAGGCAACGCCGACAACCTCGTAACCGTGTTTCAGGGTTTCTACCAACAAAAGGGTGCCATCGTGGTTTACCCGCAGGCTCTGGAGAAGCAACTCCTGGCCTGGAACTATCCCGAACACGGCGCCTATTTCCTGCGGATCATTCGCCAGGTGGGCAAGACGTATCGGATCGATCCCAAGCGGATTTACCTGGTCGGCCACTCGATGGGCGGGGGCGGGGCCTGGTGCATGGGTGCCGTGCTCAGCGATGTCTGGGCCGGCATTGGGCCGCTGTCAGGCTGGTATCTGGCCACGCCACGACCGCCGGCCGAATGGCTCAAGGAAATGCCGATCTACGCCATCCACGGCGATAAAGATCCGGCGGTCATCCCGCATAACAGCCAGCAAGCGGTGCAAATCCTCACCAAGTTGGGGGCGAAGACGAGAACCCTGAAGGAACTACCGGAGGCCAAGGACTTCGGCGACGCCAGCTTCATCTACCGGGAGATGCAGGGCGTCGGCCACGACGTGTTTCAGCCCTGGAAAGATCGGGGCGGCCCCGAACTGGCCCGTCTCTCGGCCTGGCTCCTGGCCCACCAGCGCGCCCATCCGGCCGACTTGACCGCGGCGGAGAAGCGATTGGCCACCTGGGGCAAGCAATTCGGCTGGTCCTTGGAGGGCGGGCCGCTGGGAAAGTACACCGACGCCCAGAAGGGGAATTAGGGCGCGGACGTAAATCACTTCATTCGCCGTGAAACTTGGCTTTGGTGACGCGCAGGGCCGCCATTTGTTGGTCGGCTCGAAGCAAGGGAAGATATTCCTCCAGCGTTGGGCGCAGAGCCGGCACTCCACGCCGCTTCAAACCGTTCGACAGATCCATCCACGAAAAATCCCCAGCACGAGGCGATCATCGTGGCAGGGAAGGGCATCCCTGCGGCGAGGGTGGCCAGCGACCGGCCGGACACAGCAGGTAGGATGCGCAAAAAGGTGCCAGAAAAGCGCAGCAAGGTGGTCCTTACCCCCACCAAACTGTTAGGAGCATCCCCTTTGCCGATTTCCCTGCCGGAGATTGACAATGTCATCGTGGTGGTTGACCCTGGCCTTGGTGCCGGTTGTGGTAGCCGAAACACTTGGAGCAGAGAAGCCTACGGTGACATTCGCCCGGGAGGTGGGCCCGATCCTAGCGGCTCGGTGCGTCCGTTGTCACGGCGGCGAATCCACCAAGGGCGGCTTGAACCTGCAGACGCTTCCCAATCTGCTGAAGGGCGGCGAGAGCGGTCCGGCGTTGAAACCCGGCGACCCGGATCAAAGTCTGCTCTGGCAACAGGTGCATGGCGACCGGATGCCCACTGGCAACGTCAAACTGACCGCAACCGAGAAGGCATTGCTCCGCGACTGGATCGCGCAAGGCGCCCGCGAAGGGGTGCCAAGCGCGCCGGCCGCTGTCGTGGTGAAGCCGTCAGGCGCCAAGCTGGACGCGCCAGCGCTGGCGCGCTTGATTGACCGCGAGATTCAGGCCCGGCTCGACGCGGCGAAGGTCCCGGCTTCGCCCACCGCCGACGACAGCGAGTTCCTCCGCCGCCTCTACCTCGACCTGACGGGGACCATTCCGCCCTTCGAAAAGATTGCTCCCTTCCTCGACAGCCCGGACCCCGCCAAGCGGGCCAAGCTGATCGACGAGCTGCTGGCCAGCCCGGCTTACGCCCAGCACCTGGCATCGCTCTGGGCGGCCCGTCTCGGCGACAACGTGCCGAACGGACCGCAGACGGACCTGCGCTCGGCGATGGGCAAGTGGCTGGAAGAGGCTTTCGCCAGCAACCGGCCCTGGGACCGAATGGTCCAGGAGATACTGACCGCCACCCCCAGCGATTCGACTGCCGCCAAGAAAGGCACGCCGACGGACAGTTTCTTCTCGCACGACAGCAAGCCTGCCACCGTCGAGAAACCCACGAACAAGCTGGCCCAGTACTTCCTGGGCATCCAGCTCCAGTGCGCCCAGTGCCACAACCACCCCTTCGTGCCGACCCTCAAGCAAGAAGACTACTGGGGCCTGGCCGCCTTCTTCTTCAAGATGAACGGCAAAGCAACCGAGGACCCGAAGCAGACCGAGCCAAAGGCCAAGCCCGACGGCTTCCAGGCCGTGCCGGCTAAGTTCCTGGGCGGCGCTCGGCCGGCGCTCGACCGACAAGGCCCCGCAAGGCCCACACTGGCGCAGTGGGTCACGGCCGCCGACAACCCATTTTTTGCCAAGGCCATGGTCAACCGGACCTGGGCTCACTTCTTCGGCCGGGGCCTGGTCAATCCGGTGGACGACATGCGCCCAGGCCAGGAGCCCACCCACCCCGTCCTCCTGGAAGAGTTGGCTTGCCAGTTCGCGGCCAACGGCTTCGACATGCAGTATTTGACGCGCGCCATTGCCAACAGCCAGACTTACCAGCGCTCGAGCAAGCCGCTCGCGGGCAATGCCGCGGACACGCTCCTCTATAGCCATGCCGTGCTTCGCAGTTTGACCCCTCAACAACTGTTTGCCGCCCGCTCGGCCATCGCTCGTGGACAGGCGGCACCAGGCGACAGCTTCTTTCGAGTGTTCGACCCGACCATCGACCGGGACCCGACGGTCTACCCGTTCGGCATGCTGGAAACGCTGCGGATTCTGAACGCTGGCATGGTCAACAACACCACGGCGGCGGTCGCCAAGCTGGTAGCTGCCGACAAGACGCCGGAACAAAACATCGAGGCCCTGTACCTGAGCGCCCTGGCCCGGCGGCCAGCCGTAGAGGAGAGCCGGCGTGCGGCGGCCTTTATCGCCCGCAAGGACAGCACGGCTGCCGCCTACAGCGACCTGTTGTGGGTGCTGCTCAACTGCGCGGAGTTCCAGCTGAACCACTGATCGGGCTGAAGTTCTTTGCAAACGGTGAACTGACCGAGAGGACCTGCCATGAACCTGGTGCATTGCTCCCGTCGGGACTTCTTGAAGGCGTCCGCCGCCGGCACCCTGACCGGCACGTTGCCGGCCCTCGGCGCCGGTGCGGAGAAAGCGAAGGCGAAGCAGTTTGTCTTCCTGTTCATGTCAGGCGGCCCGGCTCAGCTCGACACTTTGGACGTCAAGGACACGCCGGGCACCAGTCTGACCAAGCCGATCGCCACGTCGGTGCCGGGTATCCAGGTCAGTGAGCTGCTGCCGAAATTCGCGCAGCAAGTTCAGCACGCGGCGATCGTCCGGACCATGCAGACCGTGATTCCCGACCACGCGCTCGGCCGGTATTACGCGCACACCGGCTACCGAGCGGCTCCCGGCATCGCCCACCCGGGCATCGGCTCGGTCGTCGTCAAGGAACTGGAGAAACCTGACGCGGCGCTGCCCGGGTTCGTCCAGGTCGGCCCCGCTTTCGGCGGCGTCACTGGCGATGAAGGCATCTCTCGCTACAACTTCTACGGTGCCGGCTACCTGGGGCCGCGCTACCAGCCGCTGGTGGTCAAGGATGCGGCCCGGGGGTTGGACGAACTCCGGCCGCTCGTGACCGCGCCGGCTTTTCAAGATCGGTTGGAACTGCTGGAAGAGTTGCAGCAGGACTTCAATGCCAGCCGCCAAAAGGCCATCGTTCGGGAGCAGGAGGTGCTCGTCAAGCGCACCGTCCGATTGATGCAATCCAAAGAGGCGAAGGCGTTCGACCTCGCGGAGGAGCCTGCCAGGGTGCGCGACGCCTACGGCAAGACGCCCTTTGGCGACGCCTGCTTGCTGGCCCGGCGTCTGGTCGAGGCCGGCGTGTGCTGCGTCGAGGTGGGCATGACAGGCTGGGACACCCACGGCGATCACCTGGGCCGGCATCAAATCCTTTGCGGCGCCCTCGACCCGGCGCTGGCCGCGCTCGTCGCCGAGCTGAAGGACCGCGGCCTGCTGGAGACGACGCTGATCGCCTGGATGGGCGAAATGGGTCGCGGGCTGCCCGGCAACGGCGCCAAACCGGGCACCAACCACCACGGCAAGTCGGGCGTGGGGTTGCTCATCGGCGGCGGGGTCCGGGGCGGCCAGGTCGTGGGCAAGACGGACGCCAAGGGCCTGGAAGCGGCGGAACGGCCCGTCAGCGTGCCCGAGTTCCACGCCGGGATCTATCACGGACTGGGCATTGACTACACCAAGGAGTACACGGCGCTGGACGGCCGACCGATCCGCATGGTCGACAGCAAGGACTTGAAACCGTTGACCGAAGTGTTTGGTTAACCCACCCCACTGCCTTCCCACTGAATTCCCACCCCCGGAGCCTGCCAATGCTGACCTTCCTCGACCCCCGCCCCAATCGCAATTGCTCGGGTTTCACCCGCCGGGAGTTGCTGCGCGTCGGTAGCCTCGCCCTGGGCAGCCTGACCCTTCCGGGCTTGTTCCAGGCGAAAGCCCGGGCGGCTGCGGCCGGCAAACCGGTCACGGGCAAATCGGTCATCCTCCTGTTCCTGCAAGGCGGGCCGTCGCACATCGAGCTGTTCGACCCCAAGATGACCGCCCCGGAGAACGTCCGCAGCACTACGGGTGAGGTCCAGACCAAGCTGGCCGGCGTCACCTTCGGCGGCACGTTTCCCAAGTTGGCAGCCCGGGCCGACCGGCTGGCGGTGGTGCGGTCCTATGCTTCGGGTAACTCCAACCACACCTACCTGGACGTCGCCAGCGGCGGCAACGCGCTGAAGGCGACGATGGGCAGTCTTTACGCCCGCGTCGCTGGCTCGACCAGTGAACGCACGGGCATTCCGAGCAACGTCCTGGTCCTCCCCGAGGCCGTCCAACCCGGACTTAAGCTGGGCGGGAATTTTGAAACGGGGGCCCTGCCGACCTTGACCAGCCCGGGCGAACTCGGACCCGCCTGTGCGGCCTTTGACCCGAGTGGCGGCGGGCCGCTACGGAAGAACATGCAGCTACAGGTCGCTCCGGAGCACCTGGCCGAGCGCCGCCAGCTGCTCGCGAGCCTCGACAATTTGAAGCGCGAGATCGACGCCAACGGGGCCATGCGTGGGGCCGACTCCTTTCAACAGCAAGCGTTCGACGTGATCTTGCGGGGCGTGGCGGAGGCCTTCGACCTGTCCAAGGAAGACCCCAAAACCGTCGAGCGCTACGACACCAGCAAATGTTTCCGCCTCGACGAGGTGCATAAGTGGGGCGACATGCGGCGCTCGTCGAACCTGCTCGGCAAACAGTTGTTGCTGGCCCGGCGGCTGTGCGAGGCGGGCTGCGGCTTCGTCACCGTCTCGGATTGCGGCTGGGACATGCATTCCAACGGCAACAGCCCTAAGAAGCTCGGCGGCCTGCAATGGCTGGGCCCGCAGCTCGACCACGCCGTCGCCGCCTTCCTCGACGACGTCCACGACCGTGGCCTGAGCGACGACATCCTCCTGGTCGTGACCGGCGAGATGGGACGGTCGCCTCGGCTGAACAACGACGGCGGCCGCGAACACTACGGTGAACTGACCTCATTGCTGCTGGCGGGCGGCGGCCTCAAGATGGGCCAGGTTGTCGGCCAGTCCGACCGTACGGCGAGCCGACCGGCCACGGAACGGTATACCCCGCAGCACTTGCTGGCCACGGTGATGCACACGCTCTTCGACGTCGGGGCGGCCCGCGTGGCGCCCGGCCTGGGCAATGCGGTGCTCCAGGCGATCACGGAGGGCCAGCCCATACCAGAACTCCTGTAACCGGTGCGCCGCGGCAGAATTGCAACCTCGGAGCACGAAATCGCCGCGGCACCGGGAAATGTCTGTAAGCAAGCCGCTCGCGACACCACTATAGAATAGGGGCCGTTTCTCCGTAAGGAAATCGAAAGCATGGCGAACGCACCGCTGTCGCACCTGGTCCAGCACCTATGCCATCAGGCCGGGGTGCGCGCGGTGGACGATGTGAGCGACGGCGAACTCCTGGAGAGTTTTATTCTGCGGCGCGACGAAGCAGCCTTCGGTTCGCTGGTGCGGCGTTATGGACCGCTCGTCCTCGGTCTTTGCCGCCGCATCCTCCGCGACGGCCACGACGCTGAAGACGCCTTCCAGGCCACTTTTGTCATCCTGGTCCGCAAGGCGAGCGC
>JAEUIF010000479.1 GCA_016795185.1 Planctomycetia bacterium
CTGTTCAGGAGACTGTCCGCTCAACTTTCCTGAGAAGTCCAGCTGTTCGGCAGGCTCGGCGTCGTCAGCCAATTTCATCCGAAGCGAGTACCGGCCGCTCGTGAAGTTGTCGGCCGCGGCGCGCTTCCAGCGCGGCACGTAGTTCTTCAGGAAGCCGTCCACGTCCTCGTGTTGCTGCAAGTGCTCATAGCCGTTGGCCTGCAATTCGGCGATGGCCTCGGCGTTCGACCAGCGCTGCTTCTCCATGCGCCAGACCGCCACGAAGGTGCCGGTGCGGTGCTTGCCGGCGAAGCAATGCACCAGGACGGGGTAGTTCTTGGGATCGTCCATGATGGCCAGGAACTTCGCGACGTTGGCATCATCAGGTGCGGTGCCGTCGGCCTTCCAGAACGGCAGTCGGTGGTATTTCATTTCCTGGGAGAGACAGTATTTTTGTTCGGCCAGATCGGGCGCTGCTTCGCCATCATTTCGCGCGGCGCGCAGCGATACCACCGTCTTGATGCCATGATCGTGGATCACGCGCTTCAGCCCGTCAGGGCTGAGCTGGCCGCTGCGGTAAAGCACGCCGGCTTCCACGGAGCGGAAGTTGCGAAAATGATGCTTACGGATTTTGCTCCAGGCAACCGGCGCCGCCACGAGCAGCAGGGCCAGGGTAATGCCAGAGATCCATTGCGCGGTTTTGGACATGGTTGGCCTCCGTGCCAGGGGACAGGAACTCGGAATCGGGCAACGACGTTCCACGCCAGCTGCCCGACGGCGGTCAATGCACCGCCACCGTCGGTTCGGGGACGCGCATGATGCGTTTCAGCAGGCGCAGCGAATTGCGGCCCAGGCGATGCAGCCAGTCGGCATCCGGATGGATCGCCGTCGGCTGGCGTTCGGTCAGGTTCGGTCGAAAAACCAGCAGCAGCAACAGGGGCAGATACCAGAGGACGTAGCTGCCGCCGCGATCGGCGTACCAGAACTGCACGCCGAGCAACAGCGCGGCTGACAGAGCGACCAGGTGCGCCAGGTTCTTCGGGCGCGGCCAGAACAGCGTCGCGGTCGCGAAGGCCAGGTACACCACGAACACCGGAATACGATACGCCAGATGCACGCCGGCCCAGAAGCCCTCCGTGCCGCGCGGCACGCTCTGCTGCCAGCCGCCCAGCGGCAACGCGGACACCAGTTCGTCGGCCGGCGGGCCACCGAGCCAGAGTACCAGCCCGGTGATGCTGCCCCCCAGGGCAGCGGCCAGCAGGAACGCCACGCTGAAACGGCCCGCGCCGCGCCGCCAGTAGAAGCTCAGCCAGACCGGAAACAGCAACGCCGGGAACTGCACCGTGCCGGCCGCCAGTCCGAGCAGCAAGCCAGCCACGGTGGGCCAGGGGTAGGCCGCCACCGCCCAGAGCACGAGGGCCATCGGCAGCACATGCGCCAGTTGATCGAAGGACTGCGCCGTGTAGGGCAGCAGCAGGTAGAACGTCGCGGCGGCCATGCCCGCATGAGAGTCCTGGAAGTGCCAGGCACCGATGAAGACCAGCGCGGCGGCGACCAGCACCTGGCAGGTGATGGCGGCCGAGCAGCGGGCGATCGCCAGGGAATCGAGGGTGCCGTCGCTGCCCGGAAGGCGTCGGATCGCGACGGCGGCCAGGCACACGAGCAGTGCCGCGCCAAGCCAGGCGAGGCCCGCCAGATTGAGGTTCGGCGTGACCGCCGGTCGCCGGACCAGCGTCAAGTCGAACAAGCAGCGCGCGAAGAAGTAACCCGACCCGCAGAGCAGCCAGAGATAGGCGAACCACATCATGGAACGCGACGACGCCGCAGCGCTATTGGCCTCGACGGTCGGTGCCGGCGGTTTGACCGCTTCGGTTTCCGGCGCGCTCCCCGCGGCGGCTTCCTGACGCAGCAGCAGGCCAGGCACCAGCAGAAACAGCGTCAGCACGTCCCAGTTGCGCACGCTCAGCAGCCGGGAGAATTTGAAGAACAGCGCCACCGCCAGCAGCAACGAGAAATAGAACCAGGTGGTGGCGTCGGGTAGGTTGAATTTCAAAAAGATCGAGGCGAACAGACCCATTGGGCACCCCTCCTGCCGTCTGCCTGGCTGAGGTGCGATCGAGAGCAGAAACCCTGCTCGATGATACCTAGCGGCGTCCAGCCAGCATCCCCAACTTGCGTGAAGGTGGGATGAATTATCTCATTGAGGTAAGGAATATACAAGACTGCGTCAAGATTTGGCAGGTGGATTGGGCCGCCCGGCGTGACTATCGCACCGCAGCCGCTGCAAATTTCCATCTAACAGACACTTGTGGCTTCAATCCTGGCAGTGCCAGCGGGCTTTCAGCCGGGCCACAGGCAGAGCAGGGCGATGCCTCCAGCGAATGCGACGCCGAACAGGCCAGCGACCCAGCCGAACAGTCGGCCGCGGCCCAGGAAGCCGGCGACAATGGCCTTGGTCACCAGGTTGGAGAGTGCGGCGGTCAGAATAACGCGCCAGCCGACGGTCGGCTCGACTTGCCCCTGATCCACCA
>JAEUIF010000496.1 GCA_016795185.1 Planctomycetia bacterium
CGCAGGACGGCTTCGTGGAGGTCAAGCGCGTCGTCAACGGCAAGACCATCGTCCGCATGGTCAGCATCAAGGCGGAAGCCAACCGCTTGCTGGGCACCATGCCCAAGGAAGGCATGGAGTTCTACGAAGTTCAATTTGGCCAGACGGCGCGCGGCCGGCTGCTCCAGGCCCGCCAGGCCGGCGACAAGGACATTCTCGCCGAGGTGGCCGTCCGCTTCCTGCACACCGATGCCGGCGCCGAAGCGACCATGCTGCTCGGCACCCACTGCCTGAACCGCGATGAGCCGCTGATCGCCGCCCTCTACTTCGACCGCCTCTACCGCCGTCAGGGCAGCGACAAGCTTAGCCCCTGGACGCTGTACAAGATCGCGCTGTCGGCCTATCGCTCCGGCGACAAGGAAGCCGGCGACGAGGTCTGGAAGACGCTGGTCAAGAAGATCGAACGCGACGGCGGCCTGCAACTGGACGCCAAGCAGTTCATCAGCGTCGGCGCGCTGCGGGCCGAGCTGGACAAGGCCATCGTCGATGAACCGAAGAACGTTCGCGAGCCGATGGTCTATCGGGGCGGGCCGAGCCGCACCGAGCAGGGTTATGGCGGCGCGCCGTTCCTCGATCATCTCTGGACCGCCTCGACGCTGCCGATCAAGTCGGACGTCAAGAGCTGGACCGAGGACAACCTGAATCACGCGCTCCGCTTCCTCCAAGATCAGCGCGGCCAGGCCGTCATGCCCGCATTCTTCCCGGTGGCCGCAGCCAACAAGGTCATTTACCGCACCTACGACGGCGTCTACGCTCTGAACCTGAAGCAGGAAGGCAAGATCGCCTGGTATTCGCACACCGACGGCGGCCTGCAAACGGTCCTGAACGACGCCAACAAGAAGGCCCAGCTGGACCAGTGGAGCAACATCTACCGGCAGAACGGGCCGCAGGGCATTCTGTTCGAGAACTCGGTGACCGGCAGCCTGAGCACCGACGCTGCCCGCGTCTACGTGATCGACGACCTGGCCATTCCGCCGCACCCGGCGTACCTGCGGAACTTCATGTGGGGCGGGGCTCCGAACTTCGGCGCGCTGACCGACCTGGTCAACCGCAACAGCCTGAAGGCGTACAACCTGGAGTCCGGCAAGCTGGTCTGGGAACTGGGTGGCCGGTTCGACAAGGAAAGCGAGCTGGCGGGCAGCTTCTTCCTCGGGCCGCCGCTGCCTCTGGGCGGCAAGCTCTACTTGCTCAACGAAAAGAACTCCGAGCTGCGTCTGGTGTGCATCGAGCCCAAGGACCAGCCCGGCGATGCCATTCCTCCCGCGCCGACCATCGTCTGGACGCAGACGCTGGCCAACGCCAAGGACAAGATTCAGCTGGACTTCAATCGCCGCATCAACGCCGCTCATCTCGCCTACGCGGACGGCATCCTGGTCTGCCCGACCAACGCCGGCGCGATCCTGGGCGTGGACCTGCTGTCGCACAGCCTGGTCTGGGCGCACTCGTACCGCGACGACAAGGCCCCGCAGAATCCGAACCCCAAGATCGCCATGATTAACGGCATGCCCATGATGCCGGCCATGAACAGCGAGTGGCGGATCGCCGCGCCGGCCATCCAGGACGGCAAGGTGGTCTTCACCGCTCCGGACGGCGGGGCTGTCCACTGCCTGGACCTGCGCGATGGCAGCTTGCTCTGGAAGCACTCCCGCGCCAGCGACGACCTGTACTTCGCCGGCGTCTTCCACGGCAAGGCGCTGATTATCGGCAAGAACTCCTGCAAGGCCCTGAGCTTAACCAAGGGCGAGCAGGTCTGGCGGCTGGACAACGTCGGCACTCCGTCCGGCCAGGGCGCGGCCAGCGAGAACGTTTACTATTTGCCGCTCCGCGCCGGCCAGGACAAGGAACCCGAAGTCTGCGCCATCAACGTCGATACCGGCCGGGTGGTGGCGCACACCAAGAGCCGCAAGAAGGAAGTCCCCGGCAACTTGATCTTCTACGAAGGCCAGGTGCTGTCGCAGACCCTGACCAGCATCACCGCCTATCCGCAGCTGCAATCGAAGCTGACGCTGATCGACGAGCGGATCAAGCAGAACCCGAAGGACCCGCTGGCCCTGATCGAGCGCGGCGAGCTGTGCCTGGATAAGGGTGAGCTGGACAAGGCTTACGCCGACCTGCACACGGCGCTGGAAAACAACCCGCCGGCGGACATGATTCCGAAGGCGAAGCAGAAGCTGTACGAAACGCTGACCGATATGTTCCAGCGCGACTTCAACGTCGCCGAAAAGTACCTGGAAGAGTACAAGACGCTCTGTCAGCCCGAGAATGCCGAGGAGCGCCGCCGCCGCCAGGGTAACTTGCTGTGCCTGGTCGCCAAGGGCCGCGAGCGCCAGGGCCGGTTGGTGGACGCCTTCCAGGCGTACACCGACTTCGGCGCGCTGGCGGGCAGCCAGGAACTGGTTAGCTCGCTCGACGAGCCGAACACCAAGTCGTCGCCCGCCGTCTGGGCGCGCGGTCGCATTGCCGCGATGATGGACAAGGCCAAGCCCGAGCAAAGGCAGCCGCTCGAAACCCGGCTGGCCGAGCAGTGGGCCGGGGTCAAGGACACCAACGACGTGCAGGCCCTGCGCCGCTTCGCCGACCTGTTCGGCGCGGGTCTGGCCGTGGGTCGGCAAGCTCGCTTGAAGCTCGCCGACCGCCTGCTCGATTCGGCCCGCGACGCCAAGGCCGATGAGTTGCGCGAAGCCCAGCTGCTGCTGCTTCAGGTCGAGGGCCAGAAGGCCGTCGATCCGGAAGCCGCCGGCCAGGCTGTCGAGACGCTGGCGCGCGTGATGCTCCGCAAGGGGCTGATGGACCACGCTGCCCACTACTATCGTGCCCTGGGCCGCGACTTCACCAAGGTCGTCATCAAGGACGGCAAGACGGGCGCGGACCTGTATAGCGAGTTGACGACCGACAAGCGATTCCTGCCCTTCCTGGAAGACGCTCGGCAGTCGTGGAACGGCAAGTTCAAGGTGTCGGAGATTCACGGTCAGTTCCCGATGCAGCCCAGCTTCACGCTGGAGCCGATCGGCGACCTGCTGCCCTTCTTCCAGAAGCACCGGCTGGCGCTGGACATGAACCTGCAACAGCTGCGGGTCGTTAACCAGATCGACGGCAAGGACCAGTGGAAGTCGGCGAACCTGCCCTCGTTGCAGTACCTGAACCACGGCCACGCCAACATCCGCACTACGTTCTCCGTGCAGGGGCACGTGGTCGTTGTCGGCCTGGGTCACATGGTCTACGGTCTGGACCCGGTCGATCAGAAGAAGCTGTGGGAGTACAATCTGTACGCCCCTGGCAGCAGCAGCATGCCGCAGCTGGGCCAGGTGACGCGCGACCGCGAAGGCAACCTGACGCTGCTCTACCAGGACGGCTGGATGCAGAAGCTGGGCCAGACCGGCGCTGTGGAAGCCTCCTACGTTTGCCTGCAAACCCGCAATGGGCTGGTGGCCCTCGACCCGATCAAGGGCACGATGCTCTGGACCAAATCGGACGTGAATGCTTCGCGGACGCAGATTTTTGGCGATGAGCAGTACGTCTACCTGGTGGAGCTGAACGGCGACGGCGCGGCCGCCAGCGCCAACCGCGCCGTGCGGGCCACCGACGGCGTCACCGTGCCGGTGCCCGACTTCACCGAGGCCTTCCGCAATAAGCTGAAGGTCCGCGGGCGGACGCTGCTGGTCAAGGATGAACTGGCGGGCGGGGCGACGCAGTTGCGGCTCTACGACGTGCCGACTGGCAAGGACGTCTGGAAACAGGAATTCCCGGCCAACAGCACGGTCCTGAAATGCGAATCGGGCGACATCGCCGGGGTCGTCGATCCGGAAGGCAACGTCGCGGTGTTTGACCTCAACACCCGTCAGGAAGTCTTCAAGGCCAAGGTCAAGAAGGAAGACCTGGACAAGCTTCAGGAAGCCTGGCTGCTGGTCGACCGCGACCAGTACTACGTGGCGCTCAACAAGACCGCCGACCCGAACCTGAACAACGGCATCTGGATGAACGTCTATCACGGGATGCGCACGCTGACCGTCAACGGCTCGCTCTACGCCTTCGACGGCGCTAATGGCAAGACCAAGTGGATCAATCCAATCCAGAACCAGATGCTGGTGCTGGAGCAGTTCAAGGAACTGCCCGTGCTGATCTTCACCTCGCGTTACAACAAGTGGGTGAACCAGGGCAACAACCGCATCGCCATGCACGTGGTCGCCACCAAGAGCCTCCACAAGGCGAGCGGCAAGCTGCTCTTCGACAAGGAACTGAGCAACAACGTCAACAACTTCCACGCCTTGCAGGTCGATCCCAAGGCGGGAACCATCGATCTGGTCAGCTTCAACCTGAAGATCCGCCACGAACTGGATCGCGACGGCAAGGCCGCAGCGCTCGACGCTCCGGCGGGACAGGGTGGTGTGGCCGGCGCGGCCCCTGTTCCGGCGATAGCGCCCGCTCAGCCCGTGGTACAGCCCGCGATTCGCCGCATCGCTATCCGGGCTGTCCCTGCCCAGGCCGTGCCGGTTCAGGAAGTGCCGGTCCCGGTCGAGAAGAAGTAACCGCGACTTTGTCACGGTGACGCCGCGCCGCAATCCGCGCGGCGTCACCGATCTTTCCCGCCCTTCCACTCGCAAGGGGCTTCCATTCATGAAACGCTTTCTGGTCCTGGCACTGCTGGCTGCTCTTGCCGTCGCAGCGCCGGCCCGCGCCGACGACCTGCCGGCCAAGTATCGCGAGACCGTGAACAAGGGGCTGAGCTACCTGGCCAAGGCCCAGCACCGCGACGGCCACTGGGAAGCCAACGGCAGCCAGTATCCCACTTCGATGACCGCGCTGGCGGGCCTGGCGCTGCTGATGGAAGGCAGCACCATGCGCGAGGGCAAGTACGCCGACAACGTCCGCCGCGCCGTCGATTGGCTCGTCGATCGCAGCCAGCGCAACGGCATGATCGGCAACCCCAACAATTTCAGCGAAGCCCAGCGCTACATGTACGGCCACGGCTTCAGCCTGCTGTTCCTGGCTTCGGTCTACGGCGAGGAAGAAGACGGGGAACGCCGCAAGAAACTTGAAGACATTCTGACGCGGGGCGTCGATTTCGTCGGTAAGGCGCAGACCAATCGCGGCGGCTGGGGCTACGTCTCGGCGGCCGACGGCCAGAACTTCGACGAAGGCTCCGTGACCATCACCCAGTTGCAGGGACTGCGTGCCGCCCGCAACGCCGGCATTGTGGTGCCCAAAAAGGTGATCGACGACGCGGTGAAGTACCTCGAGAAATGCACCACGCCGCGTGGCGGGGTGATTTACAGTCTGGCCCACGGCAACGCTGCTGTCGGCGGCGAGCGGCCCCCGCTGACCGCCGCCGCCGTCGCCTGTGCCTTCAGCGCGGGCGAGTATAACGGCGACCTGGCGAAAAAGTGGCTCAAGTTCTGCCAGACGAGCATTCCGGTGGACAAGTCCGGCCGCGACAGCTTCGGCCACTGGGAATACACACACTTCTACTATGCCCAGGCCGTCTACATCCTGGGCGACGAGGGCTTCGCCAAGCTGTTCCCCCAGTCGCCGGCCGACCAGCGGCTGACTTGGGGCAAGTACCGCGAGACGGTTTTTGACTATTTGGCTTCACGCCAGAATGCTAGCGACGGCAGCTGGAGCCAGGGGCACATCGGCCCGGTGTTCACAACCGCGTGCCACCTGGTCATCCTGCAACTGGACAACGCCACACTGCCAATCTTCCAGCGCTGAGCGACCGTAAGCAACGAACCACCACACCACGAGGACCGACCCGGCCAGGTCGGTCCTCGTGGTGTTTTAGTTTCACGTTTGCCGATGAGGTGGAGCGTTCTTCGCCGGCCGCCCGCGCTGAGGCCGTTTCGGATGGGGATGCAAGGTCTTGGCGAATGCCGAGAGGTGCGCCAGGCTGTCCCCGAACGTGGTGTACGGCATGGCGGCCCGCACTTCGGCCGTCAGCGCCGGGCCGCCCACCGCCACCGGCACGCCGAGGCGGTCGGCCTCCGTGTAAAGCTCGCGGTATTCCACGAGAAATTGCTCCGGCTTCGCCAGGTAGCTAACCGTCAACCAGAGCAACCGCGGCTGTAGTTCGTGCAGGGCTTCGCGGAACGAGGCCAGCGGCGTGTTGGGGCCGAGGTTCACCACTTGCCAGCCGCGCTCCAGCAGCACCAGTTCAGTCAGCAAACCCGCGAGGAGATAGGGGTCTTGCTCCGGCCCGCCGCCCAAGGCCAACGGCCGCTGCGGAGCTGCGCTGGCCGCCGCGCGGGCGATCAGTTCATGGACTGCCGCGGCGCACAACTGCGAGCCGCGATGCTCGTGAAAGACGTCGATCTTGCCTTCTGCCCAGTCGTGGCCGATGCGGTGCATGGCCGGCGCGATCACCTGGTCGGCCAGCGCCTCCACCGCTACTCCCTGCTGATACGCGCCGCGCAGCACGGCACGGGCGGCTACGCCGTCGCCTCGCTCCAGCGCCTCGTAGAGCGAACGCTCCAAAGTTTCCACCACC
>JAEUIF010000505.1 GCA_016795185.1 Planctomycetia bacterium
AAGGACCCGACGCAGCGCTACCAGACGCCCGACCGCGCCGCGCAGGCGCTGCAAGTGTTCCTGGCGAGCGGCAGCGAGGCGTCGCCGCGGCTGGAAGCACAGCCGGGCATGCAAGCCTACCTGAACTGGCTGGACGGCCAACCGGGCAGCCAGCCGTCGGCTGCGCCGCAAATCCCAATCGTGTCGGTGCCGGTGCCCGTGCCGGTCCCCGCCGTAGCAATGCCCGCGCCCACCCGGCCCTCGGCGCAAGGCAACATCCAGAACGCCAGCGCTTCGATGGTGCAGCGCCGCAGCGCTCCCGCCAGCGCCACGCCCACGCCGCCGCCCCAGTGGACGCCGCCGGCCGCCGCGCCGGCGCCGATGGTCGTTACCGCCAGCGCCGCCGATGTGGAACTGGTTCCGCAAGGCGGCGGTCATCGCCCGATGCGCGTGCAGCACGGCTTCGGCAAGCGCGACGTGCTGCTGCTGGGCATCGTCGTCGGCATCGGCCTGGTGCTGGTCGCCGGGGGACTGGCCTTCGCGCTGCACCTGCTGCTGCGCCGCGGTTGATCGCCCCGGTCCGCGCCGACTTCCACCCTCGCCGCCCTGGTGCAAAATCACGGAACCTGTTGTCCAAAAGTAGGACTTTCTGGGTGCCATGCCCACGGCTTGGCGTGGGCATGGAGAACAAACAGGCTTCCCATGCCCACGCAAAGCCGTGGGCATGGCACCCAAGCTTCTGATTGAGCACGAAGTCTCTTGCGTCTGCACAAGCCCCCGAAGGAACCCTCTCTCATGGGCGAAGCACCCGCGTCGAACCACGCACAGCGCGGCCAGTGGATGGCCCTGTCGGCGGCCCTGCTGGGCTGGATGTTCGACGGCTTCGAGATGGGCCTGTTCCCGCTGGTGGCCCGGCCGGCGCTGCGCGACCTGCTGGGCACGGGCGCGACCGACGGCCAGGTTGGCCTGTGGTTCGGCGTGGCCACCGCCGGCTTCCTGGTGGGCGCTGCCACCGGCGGCGTGCTCTTCGGCTGGCTGGGCGACCGCATCGGCCGCGTCCGCGCCATGACGGTCAGCATTCTCACTTACGCGATTTTCAGCGGCATGTGCGGGCTGGCGCAAGACCCGGTGCAAATCACGATCTTGCGTTTCATTTCGGCGCTCGGCATGGGGGGAGAATGGTCGCTGGGCGTGGCCCTGGTCATGGAAATCTGGCCCGACAAGTCGCGGGCGCTGCTGGCCGGCCTGATCGGCGCGGCGGCCAACGTCGGTTATTTGCTCGTCGGCGCGCTATCGCTGGCGCTGGGCCGGGTGATCGGCGAACTGCGCGACCTGCTGCTGTCGAGCGGGATGCGCGAAGACTGGGTGCAGACACTGGTGGCCAACGACGGCTGGCGAATCATGATGATGACCGGCGCACTGCCCGCCCTGCTGACGTTCTTTATTCGACTGTTCGTACCGGAATCAGCGAAATGGGAAGAGGAGCAGAAACGCGGCACCACCAGTCACTGGGCCACGCGCGATTTGCTGGGCGTGCTGCTGGGCGCGGCGGCGGCCTGCATCATCATCTGGCTCTGGGCGGCCGAGATCGGGACCATTCCGCTGGCCGTGCGAATCGTTGGCTCGTTGGTCGCCCTGGTGGTCGTGACCCTGGGCTACCTGTACCCCGTGATGAGCTACCTGCGCCGTTCGGAATCCGCCGCGCGGGCTCCCCACTCCGAGACCGGCGACGAAACTCCTGCGGTCAACGCGCCCGCCGTGCCGTCGCTGGGGCCGACCGTACGCCGCATGCTGCTGGGCGCGGCCCTGGGCAGCGTGGCGCTGCTGGGCACCTGGGCGTCGATCCAGTGGGTGCCCGCCTGGGCCGATCAGCTGACCGGCGGGCTGAAACCCGAGGCCAAGGCGTACACCCAGATTGCTTCATCGATTGGGGCGATCATCGGCACGGTGCTCGCCGCCCTGGCTGGCAACTGGCTGGGCCGCCGCCTCACGTACTGCCTGCTCTGCGTCGGTTCGCTGAGTGCCGCGCTCTTCCTGTTCCGCTTTCACGTTCAATTCGACTATCGCTTCCTGTTCGCCACGCTGCTGGCGGGCGCGTTCACCGCGGCGTTCTACGGCTGGTTGCCGCTCTATCTGCCCGAGTTGTTCCCCACCCGCATTCGCGCCACCGGCCAGGGCTTCAGCTTCAATTTCGGCCGCATCGTGGCGGCCGTCGGGGCGCTCCAGGGCGGCTTCCTGCTGAAGACGCAATTCAACGGCGACTATCCCAGCATGTGCTCCATCATGAGCCTGATCTACCTCGTCGGCGCGGCGATCATCTGGTTCGCTCCGGAAACCAAGGGCCAGCCGCTGCCAGAGTAAGGTATTTGTTCGTAGTTCCGACTTTGGAGTACGTCGGGCTTTCCAGCCCGACCGAAGTGCCCTGACCCTGCTGATAGCCGGTCAATTCTGGCGCTTCGGTCGGGCTGGAAAGCCCGACGTACTTCAATCCACCGCACCCAGGCCGTTACCCGTCAGCACGCCCGTTTGCATCGTGCCGTCGGTGACGCGGAAGATGCCGGGGAAGCGCGCTTCCCAGGGAGTATTCGCCACCGGGCAGTACTGCCGCGAGTTCGCCTCGATGGCCGCGACCCCCGGCACGTGAGCCGCCAGTCCCGCCGAATGGATCAGCGACGCGCCGGGGCACGTCAAATCCTGCACGCACAGAAACATCTGCGCCTTCTGCGCCGCCGCTGCCATCAGCAAGGATTGACTCTGGCCTTTGCACGCCTTGAGGGCCGCGCCGGTGTAGCCCATCGCGCGGGCCAGTTCGAGGCTTTCTTGATCCAACAGCGATTCGTCGATGACCACCGGACGAAGCTTCGACGCCTCGTGCATGGCATTGTGCCGGTGCAGCTTCAGGTCGCGGTGGGTTGGTTGCTCGATGTACTGGATGCGGTCGAAGCCGGCAGGCGTCAGTTCCCGCACTTGCCGCAAGAACTCCAGCAGGTAGCCGACGTTGGCGCACTTTTCGTTGAAGTCGAGCGAGTAGTACCAGCGCTCGACGCCGCGGCGCTGCTGAGCCTGGGCCGCCACCCGGTCCACGCGAACCACGCGCTCCACGTCCCAGGCGAGGTCGTCGCCGTTGAGCTTGATCTTGAGATGGGTCAGGCCGTTAAACTCGATCCAGTCACCCAGCGTTTCGGGCAGGCCGTCGCCGACCGGTTGCTGCACGTCGCCGGTTTCCAGCGGGTCGAGCGCGCCCACCAGGTGGTACAGGGGCATCCGCGCCTTCGGCTCGGGCAGGACGTAGCGGTCGAGGTATTCGCCGCGGAACTCTGCGCCCAGGTAGTGGGACAGGTCGTGGTTGACGAAGTCCGGCCCATAAGTGCGGTAGCAGTGCAGCCCGTGGACCTTGCCGTAGCCGTCGTGCAGGGCGGCGTCGAAGGCGCTGGCGGCGACCAGCGTGCAGAGCGGCGGTATCGGTTCCGCCAGTTGTAACGCCTGGGCGGTTTCGGCTGCTGCTTTCAGATAGAGCGGTTCGAGCGTCCAGTTCAGGTCGATGGGGTGGCCGGTCTCGGTGCAGTCGCGCGTCAGCCGGGCGATGCGCTCGACCAGGTCTTTCATGGCCGCCAGCGTCTGCTCGTACTTCAGTGCCTTGGACGGAAACGCCCAGACGTTGCCCAGCGGCATGGAGCCGAAGCCGACCGCCGTCTGCCCGCCGTGCGTGCGTACCTGGCAGCGGACATTGAGTATGGTGGCCCGGTCGAGGGCCACGCCGCCGAACTTGATCGGCGTGCGGTACTGAAAGTCCTCGTAGCCGTGCTCGACGCTCGCGATGCCGACGTCGGTGGATCGAGGCATGGGAGTCCTTCTCGCCGCGAGGCGTTAAACTCGATACGGACGGAGCGCCCGCCGCAACCGCCCGGCGCGCACTTCCCGGCAGCGGCGGTGCGTCCGCGCTGTTCGGGATTTCGCTCACCGGCGCGCTGACCGGCAGGTGCGGGTTAAACAGTGCTGTTGTAGTATCCCGCTTCGCAGGCAGAAAGGGTGCAAGCGTTGCTCCGTTTGCCGAAATTCACATTCCGCCGCTCGGTCTGCTTCTCCGGACTGCCCCGGTTAGCCGATTTGGAAGAGCATCAGGGGAACGGATCGCAGGCGCGATCAGCAACCTGGCCGACGGAACGAATGCCCGGCAGATCGGCCGGACAGGGGAGGCCACCGGGGTGGTGGCCTCCAGGGCCCGGTCGGTTGAGGCCCCGCGAGGCGGAACGGACTCCGCGGAGCGGACGGCCACAGGAGCCATGCTCGCGCCCGTCTCAAGGAGTGGGACATGTACAGTCTGATTCTGATGATGGCGATGAACACAACGGGCGCTGAGTTGCCCGCCTTCGGCCGCTCGTTCAGCTGCGACGGCGGCTGCTGGAGTTGCTCCGGTGGCCACGGTTGCAACGGCTGCTTCGGCGGTGCCTGGCGGCGCGGCCGGCTCTTCGACCTGGGCCACGGTTGCAACGGTTGCGACGGCGGTTGCCACGGTTGCGACGGCGCTTGCTTCGGCTGCGACGGCGGCTGCCACGGCGGGTTCTTCCGCGGCCTGTTCGGCCGGCTGCACGGCTGCGGCGGCTGCTTCGGTTGCGACGGCGGCTGCTTCGGCGGCCACGGCGGCGACATCATCCACGTGCCAGCCGCTCCGGCCTCGCCGGAACCGCCCAAGGCCGCCGAGCCGAATGGCAAGGCCGCGATGGGCGCTGCCAAGGCGACCCTGGTGCTCAACGTGCCGGCCGACGCCCGCGTGACCATCGACGGTGAAGCCACCAGCAGCAACTCGAACGTCCGCGTCTTCTCGACGCCGACCCTGCAAGCGGGCTACAGCTACCGCTACATCGTGCAGGCCGAGATGGTGGTGAACGGCCAGAAGGTCGTCGAGACCAAGGCCGTCAACGTCCGGGCCGGTGAGGAAACCCGCGTCAACTTCGAGCCGGCCATCGCCATGCCGATGCCGCGCGGCGAAATCATCACCCGCACGTCGAACGTGGTGCGCTAAGCACGCCGCGACTGCCGCACTGTCACGGGCCTGGCGTCTCCGCCCGAGACGCCAGGCCCGTGGCGCGTTTACCGACTCCCGCTTGCTACCTGTCCGCCAACGGATACCATGTACGGTCGTTCGTAGTTCCGCCTTCAGGCGGCGAGCGACTCGCCGCCTGAAGGCGGAACTACGATCGTCAACGGACCAGGCATCCTGGAGCGGAACGGTCGTGACCATTCGAGTCAACAAGTCCGGACTACTGCTGCTCGTGCTGCTGGGCCTGGCTGCCGGCTGTCAGGAGCCGACCCACCGAGCCACGACTCCGGCGACGACCTCGGTGCCGCCGCCCACCGACGCGGTTCGCGTCGCGCCGCTCGCCGGTACGGCATCCTGCTCCGGCCGCGCGTGTCACGGCAACGCGGAGCCAGTTCCCAGCCAGCCGCTGCCGCTGAACGAGTTTTTCCTCTGGTCCCTGCGCGATCCGCATGTCGGCGCTTATGACGTGCTGCTGAACGAACGCTCGCGCCAGATTGCCCGCAACCTGCGCATTCCCGACGGCAAAGCCGAGACTGATGCCCGCTGCCTGGCCTGCCATACCAACCCGCTGGCGGCGCGCTCCGACGCCGGGCCGCTGCTTCAGGCCGAGCGGCGTTTCGGCGTCGGTTGCGAGGCGTGCCACGGCTCGGCGGCGCGCTGGTTGACGGCGCACACCACGCCTGCATGGAAGAAGCTCAGCGTCGCGGACAAGGCCCGGGAGGGCATGATCCCGGTGCAGGACGTGGCGGCTCGCGCCGAAGTCTGCGCCGGCTGTCACGTCGGCAAGCCCGCCGATGCCACGACCGGAGCGCCGGCACGCGACCTGTATCACGACCTGCTGGGCGCGGGGCACCCCCGGCTGAACTTCGAGTTCAGCAGCTACTTTGCCCATCTGCCGCGCCACTGGAAAGAACCGGAGCGCGCGCCCGGCCATGCGGCCAGGGAATGGGCGGTGGGCCAGGTGGTTGCCGCACGCGCGGCCCTGGCACTGCTGGCGGAGCGCGCCGCCAACCCTCAGCGGCCCTGGCCCGAGTTCGCCGAGTACGATTGTGCCGCCTGTCATCACGACCTGCGGGAACCGGCGCGCTGGACGCCGGGCGGTCCCGGCCGGCAGCCGCTCGGCGCACTGCCGATGAACGACTGGCACTTCGCCTTGCTGCCGGTGGTGCTGGACAACACGCCGCCGCCCGAAATCGCGGAACTGCGTACCCTGCTGGCCCGCCGCTATCCCGACCGGGAGCAAGTGGCCCGCCAGGCCCGCGCCGCGGACAAGCAACTGGGCCGCTCCGCCTGGCTCTTGAGCGAACGGGGCTTCGACGTGCCCGTCATTCGCCAGTTCCTCGCGCGCCTGGCCGACCGCGGCGTGACGTCCGCCACGGGCAGCTGGGATAACGCCGACCAGACCATGCTGGCCCTGTTCGCGCTGACGGAAGCCGAGCAACGCACCCGGCTGCGGCAAGCCAAACTGTCGGCGGCCGAACAGCAGCAACAGGTCGATGCCGCGTTGCAAAACCTGCTCGACCGCTTGACGCGCCCGCGCGGCCCGCAGGGCCAGCATGCGCCGCGGCGCGACGCCGACTTCCGCAATGATCTGAATGCGTTGCTGAAACCGTTCCGCGATTAGAGCACTTTGCAAACGGGTGTGGCACCGGGCACCACGGTCCGCACAGCGGACCCTACGAAATTACGGTAGGGTCCGCTGTGCGGACCGCTACAGCCGGTCGCGATATGCTTTAGCCTCTTGGTATGTGCATCCCCCAGGAGAACCGACACCATGCGGACATCGTGGCGTTGTCTGATGCTGCTGGCCTTGTGCATCAGCCTGCCGGCTTGCTTTGGGCAGCAGCCGGCCGGGCTGCCCGCTACCGTCGAACTGCTGCGCGACGTGGAATACGGCAAGGGCGGCGACCGCGCCCTGAAGCTGCACATCCTGCGGCCGAAGTCCGCTCCGAAGGAAGCCATGCCCGTGCTGGTCTGGATTCACGGCGGTGGCTGGCAGGCTGGCAGCAAGGACAGCGGCCTCGGCCGGCTGGTCAAATATGCCGAACGCGGCTACTTTTGCGCTTCGATCGAGTATCGTTTCAGCAAGGAAGCGGTATTTCCCGCGCAGATCGAGGACAGCAAGTGCGCCATCCGCTTTCTGCGGGCCAAGGCCAAGGAATATAACCTGGACCCCGAGCGCATCGGCGTCTGGGGCAGCTCGGCGGGCGGCCACCTGGTCGCCTTACTCGGTACCAGCGCCAGCGTGAAGGAACTCGAAGGCCAGGGCGGTTGGCAGGACCAGTCGAACCGGGTGCAAGCGGTCTGCGACTTCTGCGGGCCCGCGGACTTCCTGAAGTGGGCCGATTCGGCGCATCCCGCCGTCGTCGCCCTGTTCGGCGGCAAGGTCAAGGAGAAGGCGGAACTGGCGGCGAAAGCCAGCCCGGTGACGCACATCAGCAAGGACACGCCGCCGTTCCTGATCGTCCACGGCGACGAGGACAAGGTGGTGCCGCTCGATCAAAGTGAATCGCTGAACGCGGCGCTGAAGAAGGCGGGCATCGACGTGACGCTGCACGTCGTGAAGGGCGGCGGCCACGGCTTCGGCGGCCCGGAGATCGACAAGCTGGTGGCCGACTTCTTCGACAAGCACCTGAATAAAGCAAAGTAGTTCTATCGCGCTCGTAGTTCCGCCTTCAGGCGGCAAGTCGCTCGCCGCCTGAAGGCGGAACTACGAACAACTCAGACTCACCCCACATACGGCAGCACATACGGCCCCTTGGGAATCACCGCTACTCTCGCCTTCGGCCCGTATTCCGCCAGGCTATCGGCTACCGCCTGCTCGACGCTTGGGGCCGGCTCCGCATGGCAGCGGCGCAACGTTTCGGGCGGCAGCCCCTGGCTGACAACCTTCACCTTGCACTTGGCTACGACTTTCGCCAACTCTTCCAGCTGCCATTGATCCATCACGAAATAGTCTTCGCCCAGGATGCGCTGCTTGAAGATTTGCAGGTCCGGGTTATCGGCGAGCAGGTGCTGGAACTCCGGGCTGCCGACGCCTTCCGTCAGGCCGGCGGCGAGGATGATGGTGCCGCCCTGCTTGACGATCGGCAGCGCCCCGGTCAGGCCCTTCACCGCCTGGTAGAACGTGGTGTCCAGCGGGTAGCCGGCGCAGCTGGTGACGACCACGTCGAGGGGTTCGGGCACCGGCACGCGCACCACCTGCTCGACGAACTTGACGCCCGCTTCCCAGGCGCGCTCCATGTGGCCCGCGCCGACCCAGGTGATTTGCCGTTTGCCGTCCAGGCAGACGTTGACGATGAAATCGCAGCCGGCCATCTTGGCGATGCGCGTGTTTTCCTCGTGGACCGGGTTGCCTTCGATGAACCCGCAATCCGCCTTCGGATGCTCCAGGAATTTTGGGCCGTGCCAGACCTTGACTGTTTCCAGCGCGGCGATGCCGGGGCAGATGACCTTGCGTCCGCCGGAATAGCCGGCCATCAGGTGCGGCTCGATCAGGCCCGTGGTGATTTTGAGGTCGGCGCGGACGTAACGGGAATCCAGCCAGACGGGTACGCCGTTGGGCGTGGTGCCGAGGAAATCGTGCTCTTCCAGCACCTTGCCGTGATGGTTCTCGATGCGATAGTTCGCGGCGATTTCCGGCCCGACCATTTCTTCCAGCTCGGCTCCTTCGTTGGGCCGGTGCAAGCCGGTGGCGACCAGGATGAGGATGTCCTTACGCGCGATGCCCTGCTCTTCCAGCGTGCGCAAGAGCGGCGGCAGGATGAGCTTGTTGGGCACCGGCCGGGTGATGTCGCAGATCAAGATGCAGGCGTTGCGCCGCCCGCGCGCGAGTTCCGCCAGCGGCGGTGAACCAATGGGCTGGGTCAGGGCCGCGGCGATGGCTGCCGACGGATCGGCCAGCGGCGTCGCGGGCCGAATTTCCAGCGGCCCAACCAGGCGGTCTGCGGGCAGGTCCACGGTCAGGCCGGTGCGGTCGTAGTCAAGCGTGATGCGCATGGTCGGGTTCTTCGTTGGTTAAGACTTGCCGCTTGCGGTTTAGCAAGGCTGCGGCTTCGCAGGTCTAGCGTTCGGGCCGCGGCGGTTCATCGGTGAACTGGAAATTCGGATCGGGCGGCGACTCGGGCTTGCGAGGCTCGTCCAGGTGGAACTGGCGGCGCAACAGTTCGCTCTCGGAAGGGCTGGCTGCACACTGCGCATTCTGGCGGCGAAACCACCAGATGCCGAACACGCGGACGGAGTTGAAGACGGCCAGGACGGCGGCGAACCAGCCGGCGGACACGCCGAACGGCCGCCAACCGAGCGGCCCGTTGATGAACTCCGCGGTGAAGATGCCGGCCGCCAGGAAGGCCCAGAAGCACGCCAGCGACAGGTTGATGATAAACGGATTCATGCGCGATCCCGCGAGGCGTATCCGGCCCACTGGACTTATTGTCCAGCAGCCGCGCGCGATTGGCAACCCGCCACCCGAAAATCACCACCGCTGGCGGCTGCGCACCGATCAGTATTTGCCGAGTACAAGGTCCACGCACCAGCAACCTCGAACATGCTCCCCCGGCTGCCGACAGTGGTCGAGAATCTCGCGACTGGTGCAGCCGGCGTCTTCGAGGGCATCGGCGAGGATGGGCAAGCGGTCGAAGGCGCGTTCGTTGTAGATGGCCGTGGCAAGCGAAACGACGTTGGCGGTGCGCCAGGTGGGATCGATGGTTGCGGGGCGAAAGGGGTTGCCAAAGATTTCTCGAATGAAGCCGGCTTGCCGCCGTTGCTCAGGAAGTAGTGCCTTACGCAAGTCATCATCGTGTGAACAGGCATATGCATCAGGGCAAGAAGCCCAAGCAGCGTCGAGCAGTACCGTGATTAAGGCAACCGACTTGCTGCAAGCTCCACCAGCAGCACTTGCGGCAAGATTGTGAGCATAGTCCTCTTTGTGTTCTGGGCTGCTACAGCCCCACTCAAAGGGCCGACCGACCGATTCGGAGGCAGCTTTCGCAGCGGAGGCAACTACTTGCAACGCGGCAGCCGAGACTTCGCTGTCGGCATACTTTTCGGCGGTTTCTATTGCTGAGCGACTCCGCCTGTCAACGATTAGGTGTTGAATACTCCTACAACAAGCACTAGCAACGAGTCGGAGCCTGCGACGACCTTGTATTGATCGGGTCAGATGAGGTTTTCTGTTGATCTCCAGGTACTTGACCAAATCGTAGGGGAAGTCGCACTCCAGCCACTCTTGCTCCGTCATGAGCGTTCCCCCGCCGTGACTTCACGCACCGTTGCGGTGCGGTGATTCAACTGCTTGCCGAAACGCTTCCAACGAAACAGCGTCCAGGGCGGCGTCCAGCCAGCGGGACAGCAGCGGCGTATCCTTGCACGCTTCGATGACCGCGACCAGGTCCGCGGGCAGATCGACGCCAAAACGCTTCCGGAGTACGCGCAGCAAGGCGCTGGCTTCGCCTTCGGCCTTGCCTTCAGCCTTGCCTTCAGCCTTGCCTTCGGCCTTTGCTTCGGCTTTCCAACGGTTGACGACCTGGGATTCGACCATGTTCCACCTCCACAGGGCTTCGCTCCAGATTTCCTGCCGACCCGCCGCTTCCGCGAACACCAGCGCCAGTCCGCCGTAGTCCGCCCGCTTCTCGGCGTCGGCCTCCGCGCCGGCTAGCTCCTGCCAGCGTTCCAGGATAGCAGATTCGTCCGCGCCGTGCATCAACGGCACCCACGGCAGCACGCAGCGCGCGATGGTGCCTGCTGCGATCGCTCGCAGCACGTTGGCCGCATCCTCATGGGCCATGTTGCGTTCCACCACATCCAGCTGGGTGCGAAGGCCGCCGTGCTGGGCGCCGCGCGACGTCTGCCCGCGCCCTGTCAGATTGACCACGGCCGCGCCCACGGCAGGGTCGCCTCCGGCGACGCCCCGCTGCCGCAGTTCGAGCCAGAGCAGGCCGAGGTAGATCAGTAGCCGGCCGTACATGGCCGGGTCCGGTTCGCGGTTGAACTCGACGGGCACCGCCCACGACACGCCGCTGCCGACCGCCTTCAGCCCTGCCACCGTGTCGCAGATGCGTTCGGGATCGTGCGGGAAGGGCAGCGTGCGGGCGTCGAGCCAATCGACAAAGGTGAACTGCGGCCCACCGAACAGCCAGTCCAGGTAACCCGGCGGATCGAGCTTGGCCGCGTAACGACTCGCCTGATCGAAGGGATTCTGTGCCATGCCGGAAATCTACTGTTTTCCGAGCAGCAAATCCGTTTCCCAGCCATAATGCCTCCATAGCGAGAAGCCTATCAGTGATGAGGACCAGGGCCAAGCCCGGGGTCCCCTGTGAGTGGAACTACTTTTTGCCTGGGCGCTGCGGCGTCTTCAATTCCTGCGGG
>JAEUIF010000537.1 GCA_016795185.1 Planctomycetia bacterium
GCCCTGTGGGCCCTGGTGCATCAACAATTGACGAGCGATGCGATGCCGCCGCGCGAGCGGCCGCGCCCGGCCGCCCCGGAGCAACAACGAGTTCTGTCCTGGCTGGAACAACAGGCGACCCATGCGCGCCGGGCCGGCGGTGCCGAACTGCGCCGCTTGAATCGCCGTGAACTGGCCCGCAGCCTCCAGGATGTGCTGGGCCTCGATATCGACCTGGCCTCCGGCTTGGTCGAGGACGGCAAGGTCGAGGGCTTCGATGTGGGCGCCGAGAAACTCAAGGACACTTCGGCGTCGGTAGACGTGACGCTGGATGTGGTGCACAAAGCGGTGTCGGCGCTGCGCTTTCGGGACTTGCCGCCAGAAAAACCACGCAAGCTCCTGGCCGAGTTGCACAAGGCGACCGACCCCAAGAAGCCAGTCTTGCCCGATGGCCGAGCAGCGGGCATCACGATCTCTCCCCACCGGCCGGTGCTGCCGGGGTATGGCATCGTCCTGGCGCCCCAGACGCGCCGCGACGAGGGGTTCTGGCCGAACATCGTGTTCCGCAATTTGCCCGCGACCGGCCTGGTCCGTCTGCGCTTGCAGCTGGCGTCGCGAACACCCGAGGGGGCCAGCCCGCCCTGGCTGACGATTGGCCGCTCGCCGATCACCGGGCGGGTAAACCTGATCAATCCGTCCTCCATCGAAGTCACCGGAACCCTGGCACAGCCACAGGAAGTCGAGTTGCTCTACTTCATCGAGGACGGCCCCGTTCAGGTGCGCCGCAACGCCAGCGGCGTGGACCGCTCGCTCGAGGTCCGCTTCCGGCATCACCTGGAATTGCCCTACGTCGTCAACGTTGCGGGCAACTGGGGCAAGGACCTGCGCGTCGATCCGCTCAATCCCATCGCCCCGGTCCCGTGGATTTTCGTCAAGGAGATCGAGGCCGAGGTATTGCACCAGCGGACCTGGCCGCCACCCAACTGGGACGCGGACCTGGGGGCACTGACCGATGACGAGGCCAGCGCCCGCAAACTGCTTGCGCTGCTGACGGAACGCGCCTATCGCCGGCCGGTGGCCGAGGCCGAGGTGAACCGCCTGGTCGCGTTTCACCAGAAGGAACGGGCCGCCGGGGCCACGTTTGACGAAGCGATGCGCTCCGCCTGCGAGGTGGCCTTGGTCGGCGGCGGCTTCCGCTTCCTGGAAAGCACCGCCGGGCCAGGAACCGACCGCGTCCACTATGCCATCGCTTCGCGGCTTTCGTACCTGTTCTGGGGCGCGGCCCCGGATCGGGAATTGCTGGACCTGGCGGCGAAAAAGCAGCTGCGCGATCCCGCTGTCCTCAATGCCCAGGTGGAACGGCTGCTGGCCGACCCGCGCGCCAGAAGGTTCGTGCAGTCGTTTGCCTCACAGTGGTTTCAGCTGCACCTGCCCATGCGCATCTGGCAAAAGAACTTTCGTGATCCGGACGTGTATTTCAATCAGTACCTGATCGAGTCGCTTCGTCAGGAAACGCCCGCCTACCTGCATGAGTTGATCCGGGCGAACCTGCCCGTGCGCACGCTGGTGGTTAGCGACTTCGCCATGATGAACGACGCCACCGCCCATTTCTACGGATACCCGCGCCTCGCAGGTTCGCACTTTCGTCGGGTGGCGCTGCGCGAAAACGACCCGCGCGGCGGTGGAGTGCTCGGTCACGCCGGCATCCTCTCCCTGACCACCAGCAGCGGCGACAGCTGGCCGGTCTACCGTGGCGCCTACGTGCTGCGGAACTTGCTGGACAGCCCGCCGCCACCCGCGCCGCTGGAAGTGCCGGAACTCGATCCCAACAAGAAAGAAAACCTCGGCAAATCGATGCGCCACCTGCTGCGCCAGCACCAGGAAAATCAACTCTGCGCCACCTGTCACCGCACCATGGATCCGCTGGGTTTCGGCTTGCAGAACTTCGACATCAGCGGCCGCTGGCGCGACGTGGAGCACGAGCGCTACAAGCTGGGGGAGGCCAATGAAAGCAGCGTGACGACCTGGGAAGGCCAGGGGAAAACACGTCCGGTGGATGCCTCGGGTCAGTTGCCGCGCGGCGAGGCATTTCAGAACTTCGCCGAAATGAAAACCCTGATGGCGAACCATTATGCCGATGACCTGGCCCGGGCCTATCTGAAGCGGCTCATGCTCTACGCCACCGGACGGAAGCCCGACGTGGCCGACCTGGTGGAAATGCAGGCGATCATGCGGACGTTCAAGGGGAAGGAGTATCCCCTGCGCGACCTGCTCAAAGCCGTTGTTCGTTCCAGGGCGTTTCTTGGCTCGGGAAATTGACTGCTACGGTGGGCCCTTCCCTACGCACTCGCACGACTTCACAGATAAGGGAATCATCATGGCGAAGATTCGACCGTTATCTCGTCGCTCCGTTCTCCAGGGGCTGGGCGCGACCATCGCGCTGCCCTGGCTCGACATCATGGCGGAAGGGCTGAATGCCGCCCAGCGGGCCGCCGCCGACCCGCCTCGCCTGAGCTTCTTCTACATTCCCGGCAGCGTACTGCGGCCGGCCTGGTTCCCCAAAGAGACCGGGTTCGATTACACCTTGCCGCAGACAATGCAGCACATCGCTCGCTTTCGGGATCAGGTCACCATCATCTCGGGAACGATGCACATTCAGGGCCAGGTAGGCGGCCATGCCCATAAGCTTAACTGGCTGACCGCGCACCACATCCGGGAAAAGCCGGGGACGTTCACCAACAGCATCTCCGTCGATCAGGTGGCTGCCCAGCACCTCGGGAACACCTACCTGCCGTCGCTGGTGCTGTCATTCGCCACCGACGGCGGCGATTTCGGCTGCACCTTGTCGCGCAATGCCCTGGGCGCCGATATTCCACCCCTGGCCAATCCGCGTGCGGTCTTCGATGCCCTGTTCCCCGCGAAGGACCCTGCCGCGATTGGGGAGCAGAAGAAACGGCTGGCGCAGCGCCGGAGCATCCTGGATGCGGCTTCCGGCGACATTAGCAGTCTGCAACGCGATCTGGGAACCGGCGACCGGCAGCGCCTCGATGAATATCTCAGCTCGGTGCGTGACCTGGAGCGCCGGCTGGCGACCCGTGAAGGACTACTTGCCGCGGCGCGCGCCGAGGTTTCGCTGGGCGGCATCAATCTCGATCAACCCTCCTACGCCACCGGACCTACCGTCAGCATGCGCGAGTGGATGGAAGCGATGACCGATCTCGTCGTTCTCGGTCTTCAAACGGACATGACGCGCATCGTCACCTACGCACTGGCGGACGAGGGCACGCCGGGCACCTACGGCCGGGAATGGGTCGAATGGAAAGCCCAGTACAAGCACAAGTACTCCAACCCGCACAACATGCACCATATCGGCGGCGACCTGGAAGAGCTGGAGTCGGCCGAGGCGCGGACCATGGCAGCCCGCGATGCCCTCTTCATCCAGTGCTTCGGCCGCATGCTCGACCAGCTGGCGAAGATTCCCGCCCGCGACGGCACGCTGCTCGACCATTGCCAGTTGCTGATCGGCGGCGCCCAGGACCGGACCCACCGGGCGGTCAATTTCCCGTTGCTGGTCGCCGGTGGCAAGAAACTCGGCTGGAAGCACGGCCAGCACGTCCGCTATCCGCAGGGCAAGGTGCCCACCAGCGACCTGTTCCTGACCATGCTCGCCGCCGCTGGCTGCCCGGTGAAATCCTTCAAGGAAAGTCGGGGCATCCTGTCCGAGCTGCTGACTTGAGCCCGGTGCCTTGCTTGGTGCTCCTGGGTTTGGTGTCGGTACGGCGAATCGTGTGGAGGTGTCATGACGTTCCGTAATTCACCCGTGTTTCTGGCGTCGATGGTTGCTGGTCTCACCTTCTCGGCGAGCACGCGGACAGCTTGTGCCGCGGAGACGATGACGCCTGCGGGCAAGTATGTGTTGCTGACGCTGACGTTTGCCGATGCCATCGGCGATCCGAGCCTGAAGCCACGAGACCTGGTGGTGCAGATTCCGCTCCGCGACGGAAAGCTGGTGCCCGTTCCTCATGGCGGCGCACCGACCGAGGGAGTCGGTTACGTGATTCCCGGCTCCGGCGTTGGCCGAATTCTGAAGGCCGAACTCGAGATTCAGCCCAGCAGCGTGAAAGGACCGCTCGCGATCCAGAACTGGGGAACGTCCTACGGCGGCACGTTCCGCGGAACGTCGCTGACTTTCACCGGCCAACTCAACCTCCAGCGAACCGGCGATGCGCTTTCCGGCTCCTATGCCGGCGAAATCGAACAGGGCGCAATCGACAATGGCCCCCGAGGCCAGCCGAAAAAAGCAGTAACTGGCAAGGTCAGCGGCACACTGATCGAAGAAGCCACCCTGGCCCGGACCAATCGCCTGTCGGCCGGAACAGACTACCCGTCCTATTTCGGCACCGGCGATTTCGCCATGCCCGCTGGCAAACAATCGCTGATCGACGATCTTTCCAGGGCCCGGTTTGTCTGGCGGAGCGAGGAATGGCTTCCGTGCGGTTCCGGGAATACCAGCCGCTCGCCGGTGGTCCCCACTTGCAGCCTGAACGGCCTGCTCGGCATGCCGATCATCCAGGATGGAGTGATCTACATCAGCTATTTCGTCCCTTCCGGCGAGGAACTGCACTCAGCCTATCCGGCCTGGCTGGCCTCCAATCGAGGAAAAAGCGACCCGTTCCACTTCTGGTTGACCGAGACGGCTGGCCGCCTCGGAGCCGACGACGTACTGGCGGCCATCGATGCCGCGACCGGCAAGACCCTCTGGCGGGTCATCCGGCGCGGCCAGGGAACCAACTGGCAAGGCCACAAGGGCGGCCCCAACAACCTCACGCCCGTCGTCGCGGAGGGCAAGGTGTTTTTTGCCGGTTCCGCGTCCATGGTCTACGCCGTCGAGGCGCGCACCGGCAAGCTGCTCTGGGAATACGAACCGGACGGCGCGGCGGCGATTCGCAGGAGCAAGCCCATGTATGTCATCGGTCGCCGCGAACTCGGCAGCCCGCTCATGGTCGCCGATGGCGTGGTCGTTTCCCTGCGCGGCGGCGGGCAACACAACGTGGTCGGTCTCGACGCCCAGACCGGGAAGAAGCTCTGGGAATCCCCCCTCGGCTGCCCGGTTCGCTGGTGCCACGACAGCAAGGAATACCTGCTGATGACGGGCCAGGGCAAGCTCGTTTGTATCGAGCCTCGCACGGGCAAGACGATGTGGGAAGTGCCCGCCGGCGGCCAGTTCGTCGCGGTTGCCGGCGATCGCGCCGTCGTCGAAGGGGTGGGTTCGGAACAGGGCAGGCCGGTTCTGTGCTACCACATCTCCGCCACCGGAGCGAAGCAACTCTGGCAAATCCCAGTCGGCGGCTACGATGGGCAACGGCCCCTCTCCATCAGCCAGGGCCGGGTGTATTTGACCCCTGCCGGCAAACTGCTGGCGGTTGACCTCGCTACCGGCAAACTCGTCGGCGAGATTGGCGCCAAGGGAGGCAACTGCATGGGCGGCTGGGCCGCTGGCAGCAAGTTTTTCTACACCGACGATGGCAAGCACGGCAACCCGGGCCATCACTGGTTCGACATTGCGCAGCCCCAACCGAAACTGCTTTGGTCCGGCCAGGTGAACGTGCCCCTGACCACCGCCTACGAGGCCCAGATCACACCTCTGATCGTCGATGGCCGGCTATTCATTCGCGGTAAAGATGGCATTTATTGCTTCGACCTTCGAGCCACGCCTTGATGGTGGCGGTCTGGACTGGAGAGTGGGTGGCCGCGGCGAACGGGACGTCTTCGGTCCACCTGCCCCGACTGGATAGTAGCGCGGCGGCGTCACTTTCTCCTTCCTTACAGCCAGGGAGACCTTCCATGCTGGTTCAGTTTTCCCGTCGCGATTTCCTGCGGATCGGCAGCCTGGCCCTGGGGGGCCTGTCGTTGCCGCAGCTCCTGGCGGCCCGCGCGGCGGCTGCTGGTTTGGGAGATGCGGTGCGGGATAAATCGGTGGTGTTCTTGATGATGGCCGGCGGGCCACCGCAGCAGGAAACGTTCGATCCCAAGCCGGACGCGCCGCAAGAAGTGCGCACGATGACCGGGACGATTCCCACCAGCCTGCCGTCGGTTCGTTTTGGCGATTATTTCCCCAAGTTGGCCCGACTGGCGGATCGGCTGGCCGTCATCCGGTCCTTCGCCACCGAAAGCGAGGAACACGAACCGCGGCCGATCACCTCGCCACAAACGTTGAATGCCAATCTCGGCAGTTTGTACTCGGCCGTGATCGGCACGAGCCACCCCCGCACCGGTCTTCCAACCAATGTCTTGCTCACGCCGCGCGCGATCGACGCGAAGGCCGATTCGATTTTCAATCTCCAACATTTCCAGGCGACGGGGAATTTCGGCCCGGCCCACGCCCCGTTCATGCCCGGCGGTGCCAGCGAGTTGTTGCGGAACATGCAACTGAAACTCCCGACGGAACACATAGCAGAACGTCGTTCCTTGCTGCAACAACTCGACCGACTCCAGCGATCCGTCGATAGCGGCGGCGCGATGGCAAGCCTGGATCGCTTCCAGACCCAGGCGATCGAGACGATACTGGGCGGCGGCGCGGATGGACTGGACCTGTCGCGGGAAAGCTCCCAGGTGGTTGCTCGCTATGACACTGCCAGGCTCGTCAACCCCCAGAGCATCGGCAAGCGCTGGTCGGAATATCGCAAGTATCTCGACCACAACGCGACGTTGGGCAAGAAACTCCTACTGGCGCGGCGGCTGTGCGAGCGGGGTTGCGGGTTCGTGACCATCGCCAACAGCCTGGTCTGGGACTTCCACGCCGACCCCCGCAACGCGGATGTAAAATCCGGTCTTTCCTACATTGCCCCGACCTTCGACCATGCGGTCTCGGCCTTCATTGAGGATTGCGAGGCCCGAGGCCTGGGCGAAAAGATCCTGCTGATTTGTGCCAGCGAAATGGGCCGGACGCCCAAGATCAACAAGGACGGCGGTCGCGAGCACTGGGGCCGGATCACTCCCTTGCTGGTCTACGGCGGGGGCCTGCGCATGGGTCAGGTGATCGGTCAATCAACGCGGGACGGCGGCGAACCCAATGGGAACCGTTACACCCGTCGCCATTTGCTGGGCACGATCTTCCACACCCTGTTTGACGTTGGCCAGTTGCGCCTGCAAAGTGGCGTGCCGAAGCCGATCGTGGACCTGGCAGGTTCGCACGACCCCATTGCCGAACTGTTTTGATGGGCTGCTCCCGGCCAGGGCGATCGGCAGGTTCGGCATGGTGCTCGGTTTGCAGCGCGCCTTGCCAGACGCCGATCCCCAATATTACCGGAATGCTGAAGTCATTCTTGCACACTGACTTTTAACACAGATCCGCCATCGGTTGGTCAGCGTCACCGAGGCCGGGCAGCGGCACGTTCATGTTGTGAGCGATGGCGAGCAGCAGGGCGCACATGCGTCGGTCGCGGGCGTTGTCGTATTCGAGGACGCGGCCAGTCCGCGGTCGGCCGCCGGCACGACCGGCGAGGAGGACGGGTAGGCGGTGGGCGCGGTGCTCCCCGTCGTGCATGCCGGAGAGGAAGAGCACCTGGCTGTTGTGCAGGACGTTCGATTCGCCTTCATCGGCTTTTCGCAGCTTGCCAAGAAACTCGGCGACGAGCTCGCTGTGGAAGGCGGTCACGCGTTCGTGCGGCCTGCCGGCGTGGTGGGAAATGTTGTGATAGGAGTCGGGGCGGACGCCGGGCACGAAGCCGAAGGTTTGCTGCGAGCGTTCGTTGTTGCACATCAAGGTGGCGACGCGGGTGCGATCCATGCGGAAGGCAAGGACGATGAGATCAAGCATGAGCCGCATGTGGTCGGCAAGGCGTTCGGGGATGAGGTCGGCCGGGCGCGGCATGTCGGGTCGTTGGAGCGCCGGCCGCCAGGCGCCCGCCGGAGCTGGTTGGCCGAGGCGGTCGATGCGGCGTTCGACGGCGCGAACGGCGGTCAGGTATTCGTCGAGGCGTCGGCGGTCGGAGGCTTGGCGCCGGAGCCGAACATGCTATCGAAGGCGAGCGCGGGATGGATCTCGCGCGAGGCGGGGCGGGTCGGCGAGGTCCACGAGATGTTATTGAGGTAGACGCTGCTGAGGTTGCTATCGACGCCTGGGCAGGGAGGCTCGACGCCCAGGACGAGACTCGGCTGAAGCGTCGTGCCGCCGATGCGCTCGGCGAGGATCTGATCGAGCGTCGTTCCGGCGCGAACGTCGGTGGTGCTGTGGTGGACCGGCACGCCGCTGAGCACCACCGGACCGAGCGAACCATGCGTCTTGGCGCCCGGCGCGCTGAGCACGTCGCGGTGCTGCAAGCCTTTGATGAAGTTGATCTCGGTGGTCAGATCGTTGAACGGGGCCAACCCTGGCTGCAATTCAATGCGGCCATTCGGAAGCCGGGCGGCGTCCCAGGCCTGGACGCCGTTGGCGATGTAGAGACACGCGAATCGTTGGGGCGGTCCGTTGGGGCGTTTCCCGTCAATCGCCGGGGCGAGCGATTCCAGCCACGGCAGGGCGACCGCAGCGCCCACCCCGCGGAGCATGGTGCGGCGCGTCAGCAGATACGGAGCGGAGTTCGTCGGCTGTCGATGCATGGTCATCGTCGGATTGAGTTAGGGAGAACGGAGGCCTCATTTCGGTTGCGAAAACTCGCGTTCGTCGGCGGCGCGACGGGCGCGCAACTGACGACTGAGAACAATCTGTTCGACGATGCTCGACAGCCGATGATCGGACTTGGGGAGTTGCTCCAGGGTCCGATCGATCAGCGGAAAATCGCTGACGGCCACGGGACGATTGAGGGCATAGCCGAGCATTCGCCGAACGAGGGTGCGTTCGACTTCGTGGGAATGCGCGCGCAGATAGCTCCGGAGCGACTCGACGCCGTCGAGGAGGACGCCATCGCGCGTCGATTCGTATTCGATGGTCTTGCGGACTTCCGCCGACCGAAGGCGACCGGCCGCATCGAACGCCTCGAACGCGAATCCGAACGGATCGATGCGTGCGTGGCACGCGGCACAGGCGGCGTTGTTGCGATGAAGGACCATCTGCTGCCGAAGCGTTTTGCCCCGATCGGCTTCGACCGCATCGGGAATCTGCGGAACATTGGCCGGCGGCGGAGGCAAATGTCGCCCCAGGACAGTCTCCACGACCCAAAGGCCGCGGTTGACCGGACTGGTGCGTCGGGTGCGGCTGTTTCGGACGAGGATGGCCCCGAGCCCCAGGACGCCGCCTCGTTCAACCGCCGACATGTCCGTGCGGAGAAACTCGTGGTCCACGGCGAAGTTCCCGCGGCCGGGGGACGTCGGTGATCCGTATGCCGTGGTCGCGGCGAGCGTCAGCTGCTTCGGAGCGGACGTATGATACGGATGATCGGCGGGAAGCGATCCGGCCAGCCCCCACTTGTGGGCGAGAAGCCCCTCCAACTCGAGTAATTCCGCGTTCGAGACCGGACCGGAAAAGACGAGCACCTCGGCGATGTCGCCAACGAACGAGCCGCGCGCCGCAGCGGTTCGGTTGCCGAGAACGAACGGCCGCATGGCACTGTTGATTACGGGCTTGAGCGGAATGGAACCATCGATGGCGCCGTTGCGGCGCAGGATCAAGGCGTTACGATCCATATGTTGGACGTAGATGACGGGCGTCGTGAGGGAGGGCGTTTTCGAGTCGAGCCAAGGCACGCCCGCGGACCAGTGCTGGCCGCGAAACCGTCCCTGGCGGTTCGTCAGCAGAATGTGGCCGTCGCCGCTGCCGCCGCTGCCGACGAGGTCGTGCTCCCCGGCCGTTCGGCCCGCGCGGGCGACGACGATCGTATGCGTGTCGTACGCGAAGCGTTTCTCGCGATGATGGAGGATGTGGCCGTCGAATGCGATGGCGGGCCGTCCGCTCCATCCCTTCGGGTCATAGCGGGGTGCGGTCGCGCCCGCGGGAGGCTGCACGTGGTGTTCCTTGCCGCTTTTATCGCGCCCTTCGGTAAGGAGCCGCGAAAAAATAATCTGGTCAAATTGTCTTGCCAATTTATGGCATTTATGCATCAGCAGCTGCATGGACGCAGCTGCTATCGAAAGGACTCGGAGAAAGTTCCAAGCCCTTGCTATGGTTATGGACGAACGCATGCGGCGCCAATGGGCAGCAGCGGAAGCCATGGAGTTGGCCTGGGGCGGTGTCAGCTGTGTAGCCCGAGCGACTGGCATCTCGCGGACTACCATCCTGGCCGGCATTCGCGAATTGCGGATGCGAGAATCCTCTCAGGCATTGCCCAGCCCCCGTATTCGCCGCCCGGGCGGTGGTCGGAAATTGGTGCTCGAAACCGACCCGGGCCTGTGGGCTGCTCTGGATGCTTTGGTCGATCCCGTAACGCGCGGGCACCCGGCATCGCCCTTGCGTTGGACCTGTAAGAGCACCCGGAGACTTGCGGACGAACTGACCCGTCAAGGTCATCCGGTCAGTGATCGTACCGTGGCCCGTTTGCTTTACGATGCCGGTTACAGTTTGCAGGCCAACCGCAAGACGCGCGAAGGCAAGAATCACCCGGACCGCAATGCTCAGTTTGAACACATCAACGAGCAGGTGCAGCGGGTGCAAAAACGGGGCCTGCCGGCGGTGTCGATCGACACGAAAAAGAAGGAAAACGTGGGAGATTTCAAGAATCCTGGCCAGGAATGGCGGCCAGAGGATGACCCGCAAGAAGTGCGCGTGCATGATTTCAAGGACAAGGAACTGGGCAAGGCCATCCCGCACGGTGTCTACGACATGACCAACAATCAGGGCTGGGGCAGCGTCGGTATCAATCACGACACGGCCCATTTCGCGGCCAACAGCATCCGGCAGTGGTGGGAGAGAATGGGCCAACAGCGCTTTCCACGAGCCAGTGAATTGCTGATCACGGCCGATGGCGGCGGCAGCAATAATTACCGTAGCCGATTGTGGAAAGTGGCTCTGTAGAAGCTGGCGAATGACCTGGAATTCAAGCTGCGGGTGTGCCATTTTCCACCGGGCACCAGCAAGTGGAACAAAATCGAACATAGACTATTCAGCTACATCACCAGCAATTGGCGTGGGCAGCCCCTGGTCAGCCTGCAAACGGTTGTGAACCTCATCGCCAGCACCACAACAACAACCGGTCTCATCGTTCAAGCGGCCGTGGACACGAACGTATATGAAACCGGCATCAAAGTAAGCGACGAGGAAATGGCCAAGCTGCGCATAAAGCCTTGTGAGTTTCACGGCGAATGGAACTATACCCTAGCGCCGCAGAGCCGACCAACTTGACCAGATTATTTTTTCGCGGCTCCTAAATTGCCCTTGCCGTCCTTCCACGGAAGCTTCGTCACGTTGTTGTCATTGGTCTCCGTCGGCCACCAGGCAAATCCGCGATCGCCTGGATGCGTGCATACCAGCAACAATTCCTTTGCACCCCAGGCTTTTGTGGCATGCATCCACTGGTCCGGATCGAATTTGTCCATACGCAGGTTGGCGTATTTTCCACCAACAATTTGGCTGCCATAACAAACAAACAGGACCCGCTCCCTCTCATGCCAGGCGATATGTTGCGGGGTGGGCACGGGCAAATCCCTGCCGGTGCTCCAATGCCACAACACCGACGAAACTGCCGTCCAGGTCTTGCCGTCGCGACTCGTCTCGACTCCCGTCCACCCCGGCATCCGATCGCGCGCCACTTTCCGGCCCCGAGTTTCCTTCACCCGGTCGCGTGAGAGAACAACACGATCAATCAGGGCCGCCCGCGGCAATTCAATCTGGACCCAGGTGGCGTCGGTCGAAGCGGCCCTCCAGCCGTGTTCGTCCCTGTAAAGCCCGTCATTCAGATGTTCGACCTTGTGCCGGGCGTCGTTCGCGACACAGGACGAAGCGGTGGCCTTGGCCCCAGACGCCGCCAGCGCCAGGTTGTCCGTCTTCCCCGGCGCGAACACCTCCACTTCATCCAGGGCAATTCCCTCGCCACTGCTACTTTGCGATAGATTGAGACGGACGAACCTGGCGTCCACCGGGGCAAACTCGATGACGTTCGCCTGGTCCGGAAAGAACTTCAACGGCGTCACCTCGACGGCGTGGGCCGCGGCAGCCCAAGCCAACAGGGCCATAGCCAAAAAGGAACCCACGGCTGTGCGATCGTTCTTAACGTTTATCCTTGGGTTAAACCTTTGCCGAACTTTTTACCGGTCAGGGGCTACGCTTGGCTTCGGTCATGGCGGTCAACGCCGCGCGCGCCGCACGAGACACTTCCCCTTCCTCGCCCTTCGCGATCTTGCCCAGGGTATCCACAGCAGGTAATCCATGCGGCCCGAGACGCCGCAGACATTCGATCGCCATGAGGCGGTGACGGTCGTTTAGCTTGGGCAGGGTCAAGGCCTGGCCCAGAGCGTGGGCAAGGCGGTCGAGAGTCCGCGGATCGCGGGGCAGGGTTCGAGCGAAGCCCTGAAAGGTCATCAATGCATAAGTAACTTCTCCGCTGCGGGTCGTGTCGTCGAGAAGTTCCGTGCGCATCGCGGCGACCGCCTCGGATTCGTGACTGCCCAGCCCGAATAGGCACGCCGCCGCCTGCCGTCGTATCGGACCTGGACGCTCCAGGAGTTTGACCAGAACAGGTCCGGCACGCTCCGGCGATGCCACGCCTTCGGCACCAGCCCGGAAAGGAAACGACTGGTAGCCATCACCGCTCACGAGGTTTCCATCGGCATAGCGAACCGAGACTGGCTGGGGCACCCTTGCGGACTCAACCTCGATCTGGTTCGTCCCGATGATGCGTGCCCTGGCCGGAAAGAAGACCTTGTCTTCGCCCGCCACGGTGAAGCCGTGCAGCGTCTCGACGCCCACCGCTTGAAGGCCTTGGCCGACCGCGTCGAACGTCAATTGCAATAGCCTTCCCTGATTGCGGCAGGACGCGAGTACCGGAGTTTGATGCGGGGTGGTCCGACCGTGAACACGGGCCAGGACGACGTCTGCCATACGGCGACCGTAGGCATCCTTGTCGGGAGGATGGATATCGGAGATCAATCCCATGGTATTCACCATGAAGACATGGTCTCGCGGATTGCCGATCATCCAGTATTGCCAATGGCGACCGTAACTGCCATTGCCGTCGAACTCGGTATCGTCGAGGGTGGGAAAATCGGGATCGGGCGCAAACGGTGTGAAACGCCCGCGCCAGCCCCTACCGCTCGGCTTCTGGTTGATGACGAACGGCAGCTGCTCGGCGGTTCGGCCCCAGTCGGCACGCCAGGAACGGATCAGGGCCGACATCAACGGCAGCATGTGCATGCCGGTGATGCCCGTCCCCGTGTTGCCCATGCCGCCTTCGCCTTGGTCCCAGAGCACTCCGCGGACGGCGAAGGGCTGCAGCGGCACGATGCGCGTGGCATACAGTTTGCCGGAGGCCCGCGCTTCCCAGGCCGGCTTGGACGGCGGCGCCGATACTGCCGGCAACTCGGCCTGGCCGTCCTGCCGATGAGAATTGTAGTGTTTCACGGCTGCCGTCTCCCGCCGGTGCTGCTCCAGCTGATGCTCGTGGCAAGCCGCGGCGGCGCGTTCCACTGCTTTTCTACACTCCAGATCTTCTGCTACTGCTTCGTTGCGCACCCAGACCCCGGCCTGGCTCGACCCGACGCCCCGACAAAGAATGCCCACCGGGACGTCCAGCGCTTCGTGCAGGCGCAACGCGAAGAAGAACTGCATGGCCGAGCAGGACAGGACCGTGTCCGGGTTCAGAACGGTCCAGGTATCGTCTCGGCACCGTTGCTGCTCGGGAAGCTGAGCGACGCCGTATCCCAGGCCGGGCAGGCCGAAGTAGCGGATCGACGGCCGGTCGGCCAGCTTTCGTGCCGGTTCCCTCAGGTTCGGATAGAACAGCACCGGGGTGTCCATGTTGGACTGGCCGGCACCGATCCAGACCTCCCCGACCAGGACATCCCGTAAGGTAATTGTGTTTTCGCCCCGCACGGTGAGGGGCTGTCCCCGCGCCTGGGCTGGCATCGGGGCAAGATCGACCCGCCAGCGACCTTGCGCATCGGCCGACGTCATGCGTTCCTGTCCCTGGAATGCGACCGTGATCCGTTCTCCGGGACGTGCCGTGCCCCACACCGGCACAGCCTGATCGCGCTGCAGGACCATGCTGTCACCGAACACCCGCGGCAGACTCACCGCCGCGCCCAGAGGCAACGACGCATACACGAAAAAAGCGGCCATGGCGATCGCGCCGCGCGAGAACATCTTGATGTTTCCGGCCACGGCTCGATCAGCGCAACGGATGACCGCGCGGTGGCTTTCTTTCCGGCAGGCAAGGGCAGCCGGCGGACCAGCACCAAAAGTTCGGTCCGGCTGGGTCATCAGAACACCTCCTCAAGCGGCGCGCCCGGCATGAAAAACTGCGGGCGTTGATCGGCGGCGTAGATCGGCGTCCCTTCGTCCCAGCCGTGCGCATAAAGCATCGTGGCGACAAACCGGGACACATGGATCGGGTAGTCCTTGGGCTCCGCCGCTTGACTGTCCGAAGCGCCCAGCACCCGGCCGCCGCGAATGCCGCCGCCGGCGAGCATGGTGCTGAAAACGTTGCCCCAGTGATCCCGCCCCGCTCCATTGTTGATCTTCGGCGTGCGCCCGAACTCGCCGGTCCAGGCGACCAGCGTTTCGTCCAGCAGGCCGCGTTCCGCGAGATCCTCGAGCAAGGCCGCGAACGCCCGGTCCACCGGCGGTAGCAGGAGGTCCTTCATCTTTGTGAAGTGCTTGCTGTGTGTGTCGAAGTTGGAGTCCGAATTGAACTTCGTCGGCGGATCGGGATACCACGTGACCGTGATGTGGCCGACGCCCGCCTCGACGAGCCGCCGCGCGATCAGGCAGCTGCGGCCGAAGCGGGTGTCGCCGTAGCGGGCGATGGTCTCGGGTTTTTCGTGCTTCAGCAGGAAGGCATCCCAGGCGGTAGTCGAATCGAGGACGCTGAGGGCCCGTTCCCGATTCAGGGCGAATGACTGGATCGCCGCGCCGGCGATCCCCGTCCGGAGGGCCTCCATGTGGCGTAACAGCTGTGCGCGCCCCCGGAGCCGCTCTTCGCCGATCTCGGGACTGGGCTTGAAGGTCGGCGGGAGTTCGCCCGGGAGCCAGGCTTCATCGATCAGCATCAACGGATCGTACCGTTCGCCGAGATAGCCGGCATGCTGCCCGGCCCACAGGAAAGTATTCTGGTCGCCGATGCGCGCTGGCAGCTGGACGGCGCCGGGCAGCCCATTACGATCGCCCTTCAGTTGCCGGACCACGCCCCCGACACACGGCGGATCGATGCGCGCTGGGGAAGGTTCGCTGCCGGTACGGGGCCGCGGCACCGCGACCTTGCCGGTCAGGCTCCAGTGGGTCGCCGGACCGTGGGCGCCTTCCTTGTGATAGGTGCTCCGCAGGATCGCGTATCGGTGCGCCTGCCTGGCCATGTGCGGCATCAGTTCCGAAATCCGGATGCCCGGCACCGAGGTGTCGATGGCTCCGAACTCGCCCCGCACGGCGGAAGGGCCGTCGGGCTTGGGATCAAAGGTTTCTTGCTGCGCGGGGCCGCCCGTCATGAAGAGCAGAATACTACTCTTGGCCCGCGGTCCTCGGGAGCTGGCTGGCTTGCCGTGCAGCAGGCTGCCCCGCTGACCTCCGGCAAATAGGGACGTTCCGAATCCGGCGGCCATCAGCCGCAACCAGTCGCGGCGCGAACACGCAATCCGGTCACGAACGATCTGGGGGAGAGAGTTCGATGCGAGCATGGGACTGGTCTCCGGTGGTAGGAGGGAACTTCGTTATCCCTGGTGTTGGCGGGTGCGCAGCAGGCAAGTGAGGAAGGCGGGTGCAATCGGCAGGTCAGCACATCTGCATGTATGATATTGTAAACTGAATTCCGGTCGTTGCTAGAAAAAATCCATCCCGAAACGCATGCCTGCCGGGAGAGCGCGGCTATCCTCCCGCGCGCTCATTCGCGAGGATGTCCTGGATAACTTCGCCGGCCACGTCGGTCAGGCGAAACCGGCGGCCCTGGTGCAGGTAGGTCAGTTTGGTGTGATCCAGGCCGAGCTGATGCAGGATGGTCGCGTGGATGTCGTTGACCGTGACCGGATCCTCGGCCGCCTTCCAGCCGAGTTCGTCGGTGCTGCCGTGGCTGGCGCCGCCCTTGATGCCGCCGCCGGCCATCCAGATGGTGAAGCCGTAACGGTTGTGATCGCGGCCGCGGTCGCCCTGGGAGATCGGCAGGCGGCCGAACTCGCCGCCCCAGATCACCAGGGTGGAATCGAGCAGGCCGCGTTGCTTCAGGTCGGTCAGCAGCCCCGCCACCGGCATGTCGATCTCGGCAGCGCGGTCGCCGTGGTTCTTCTTCACGTCGGCATGGGCGTCCCAGCGCACCGTATCGTCGTAGCCGCCGCTGAAGACCTGAACGAAGCGCACGCCGCGCTCGATCAGCCGGCGGGCGGTCAGCAGCTGCTTGCCGTAATACTCGCTGGGCTTCTGGTCAATGCCGTAGAGGCGCTGCGTGGCCGCCGTTTCCTTGGTAAGGTCCAGCGCCTCGGGCGCTTCCAGTTGCATGCGGTATGCCAGCTCGTAGCTGGCAAGGCGGGCCTCCAGGTCGGCCTCGCCGGGACGCAGCTCCTGGTGTTGCTGGTTGAGGCGGCGCACCAAATCGAGCTGGGCACGCTGGCGGTCCTGGCCGACCGCGGCGGGCGGCCGCAAGTGCAGGATCGGGCTGGTGCCGCGCGTGCTGACCGCGGTGCCCTGGTAAGCCCCGGGCAGGAAGCCCGCGCCCCAGCTGCTCGGCCCGCCTTCGAGCGCGCCGCGGTAGTCCGTCATCACGACGAAGCCCGGCAGGTTCTGGTTCTCGCTGCCCAGGCCGTAGGTCACCCAGGCACCCGTGCTGGGAAAGCCCATGCGAGCGAAACCCGTGTTCATCTCGTACAGGGCGGGGCCGTGGTTGTTCGATTCAACGTGCACGGAGCGGATGAAGGCGAGGTCATCGACATGGCGGGCAATGCCGGGCAGCACGTCGGACACCCAGGCGCGGCACTGGCCGTGCCGGCGGAAGGCAAACGGCGACGGCATCAGCTTGCCGCTGCTGGCGAAGAAGCCGACATTGGTCCCAAGATTCAGCGCTTCCCCGCTGCGTTTTTGCAGCGTCGGTTTGGGATCGTAGAGGTCGATGGCGCTGGGTCCGCCGTGCATGAACAACCAGATGACCGCCCTGGCGCGCGGGGCGGCATGGCCGGGACGGGGCGCCAGCGGATTACCGCGCGCTTGCTCCGCGAGCGATTCCTGGGCCAGCAGCGCATGCAGCGCCAGCGAGCCGAAGCCACAGCCCGCACGGGCCAGCAAGGCGCGGCGGGAGAGGGTTGCAGGGAAAGGCATGGCGCAGCCTCCACGGCTCAGTCGATGTAGATGAACTCGTTGAGCAGGATCAGTGCGTGGCAAAAGTCGGCCAGCGCCTCCGTGTCCGCGTGGTCGAGGAAGGCCAGCGCAGCGGCCAGTTCCGCGGGGCGCGGCTGCCGGGCCAGCGCGATGCGGTAGGCCAAGCGGACCTGCGCGGGTTGGTCCGCGCCGGCCTGGACCAGCACCCGGTCGGCAAAGCGCCCGGCATGCTTGCGCAGCGTCGGGTCGTTCATCAAGGTCAGTGCTTGCGGCACGACCGTGGTTTGCGGCCGCTTGCCGGCACTGCTGTTGCTGTCCGGTGCGTCGAACGCTTGCAGCAGGGGGATCGGCACCGACCGTTTGCGGAACAGATAGATGCTGCGCCGCCACGTCGCGGGGCCATCATCGCTGGTGTTTTTCCAGGAGGCGAACTTGGCCGGCAAGATGGCTTCCGGCGGAATCAACGGCTGCACCGCCGGGCCGAAGGGCGTCCGGTCCAGTCCGCCCCCGATCGCCAGGATGGCGTCGCGGACGCTTTCCGCGGGCAGGCGCAGTGGCCGCCGCCGCCAGAGGAAGCGATTGTCCGGGTCGAGCTTCGCCTTCGCCGCATCGAACGTGGTCGCTTGCCGATAGGCGGCACTGTTCACGATCAGGCGGTGAATCGGCTTGAGCCGCCAGCCCTCGGCAATCAACTGCCCCGCCAGCCAGTCGAGCAATGCGGGGTGTGACGGCGGCTCGCCCTGGGTGCCAAAGTCATTCGGCGTCCGCACCAGGCCCTCACCCAGATGATGTTGCCAGAGGCGATTGACGATCACCCGGGCCGTGAGAAAGCCCGCGCCGTGCTCGACATCCGTCAGCCAGTCGGCCAGCGCGACGCGCGGATGAATCGCGTGCGGCTGCCCTGCCCGGGTCAGCCAGTGCTGTTCCCCGTCCGGATGGCGCATCAGCACCGCGAGAAAACCCGTCGTCACCAGTTCCTTCTTGCGCTCGGGATTGCCGCGCTCCAGGAAGAAGCCGCGGCCCGGCCCCCGGGATTCCGCATCCCCGAGGGCATGGGCGGTCGGCGGGCTGGGCCGGGCGCGCAGGGCCGCATACTTCCGGTGCAATTCCACCTGGCGCGGATTCTGCTTGTCCAGCTCGGCCAGCAACAGCTCGCGTTCGTCCGCGTCCAGGGGTAGATCGTTGATCTTCCGCAGGCGGGCTTCCTCGGCGGCGGCGTGATCCGCGGCCGTCCAGAGGGGGCGCTCCGCGCGTCGGCTGCTCGTGAAGGCCGCGGCCAGACGATAATACTCACGCTGGCTGACGGGGTCGTACTTGTGGTCGTGGCAGCGGGCGCAACCCAGTGTCAGCCCCAGGAATGCTTGCCCGGTGGTGGCGAGAATGTCGTCCAGTTCGTCGTAGCGGTCCTTTTCCTTGGGAGCGTTGGTGTTGAACGGGCCGGCAGTGCAGAAGCCCGTGGCGACCAGGACACGCGGATCATTCGGGGCGAGCTGGTCGCCGGCCACCTGGAAGCGGACGAACCGATCGAAGGGCAAGTCTTCGTTGAGGGCGCGAATCACGAAGTCGCGATAGTGGTAGGCGGTGGGCCGGTCGGTATCGACCGAGTAACCGCTGCTGTCCGCGTAGCGGGCCACGTCCAGCCAGTGCTGCCCCCAGTGCTCGCCGTGGTGCGGCGAGGCCAGCAGGCGCTCGACCAGGGCGGCGTACCAGCCCGGAGCGGCATCGGTTTCCGCCCGGGTCAACTCATCCGGAGTGGGCGGCAGGCCGATCAGGTCGAAATAGAGCCGGCGAATCAGCGTGCTTCGATCCGCGCTTGGCGACGGCGTCAGCCCCTGGGCACGCTGCCCGGCAAGGATGAAGGCATCGACTGGATTCCGCGCCCACGGATCGGCCGCCGGCGGCGGCGTGATCGGGCGGAGCGGCTGAAACGCCCAGTGGCTGCGTGGGTCCCGGGCCGCCACGGCGACCGTGGTGCCGGTCCGCGGGTCAGGCGCGCCGCGCGCGATCCAGGCCGTGAAGTCGGCGATCACCGCGGCCGGCAGCTTCTCCCTGGGCGGCATGCGCAGCCCGTCCTCGTGCCGCAAGGCCTTGAGCAGCAGGCTGTCGGCCGGTTTGCCCGCGCTGAGCGCGGGACCACTCGTCCCTCCCTTGAGCAAGCCCGCGCGGGAATCGAGCCGCAACCCCGCCTTGAGCTTGCCGGCTTTCTCGGCTTCTTCTGAATGACAGCGGTAACAGTGTTCGACCAGCACGGGCCGGATCTTCGTCTCGAAGAACTCCAGGTCTGTCGGCGCAAGATCGGCCCCCGGCGCGGCAGCCGTGGCCGCCAGGAAACCGGCGATGGTGAGCAGGGCAACGTGGTGGTGCATCATCGATCCGTTTGCAGGAGCTGGTTCAGGGCGGGGAGATCAAGGAGGCCCGGCGGGAAGTCCGTACTTGGTGTTCAGCATGTGCATCACTTGCGCACGCTCCTCGGGCGAGAGCGGCTCGCGGTAGATCAGCACCTCGGCGATGTCTCCATGTAGCGGGTAGGTGCCGTTGCCGCGCACGCCGATCACCAGCGCGGCGTCGAGCGAGGAGCGGGCCTCCGCCACCGTGTCGGTACTCGCTACGTCATCAACCTGAATGTGGGCCGTGCCGTCGTTGACGCGAGCATGAAACAGGTGCAGCCGGCCATCGGCATAGGCCCCACTCTTTTGCAGGTCCGCGAACTTGTCACCGCCCGGCTGTCGCCCACCCCGGTGCGGGATGAAGCGCGCCCCCGCCGCGCCGTTGATGTGCAGCTCGAAGTTCTCGGGCCCCGAGCGTTCCCCGGCGGCGAGCAGAAACTGAATGTCCTTGTGCGAACTGGCAGCCACCACGAACAACTCGTAGTCGGCCAGGCATAAGCCCAGTTCCCCGGTGGTCGGCAGCACAAGATGCTGCTGACCTTCAAAGCGCAACGTGGGCGGAACGCGGCCCGCTTTGTCAATCCATCGCGGCCGGGCGCTGGCATTCTGCTGCCAGGCTGCCAGGCTGCCCAGTGTCGCCTCGGGCATCTTGCCGTGCCAGGCGAACGCCCGGCCCTGCGCGTCGAGCTTGACGCCGGAATCGGCCGCCAGCCACAACGCCAGTCGCGCGGCAGCGGGCGGCGCTCCGGGCGGCGCTGTGTCGGTACGGGCCAGGATCTGGGCGAAACGCTTCGGATTGAGGTCGATAGCGGCGACCGGCTCGGCGGCGTTGACGCGAACCGCCGCACCAGCCTGTAGCGACTGGACAGCAAAGCGCGGCTGCGGCGTAGCGGGTGCGTGCAGCTCCACCTCTCCTTGAAACACATGCACTTCCGTCCGGCCCTGCCGATCCACGGCGATCCCAAACTGGGTGCCGCGGTCGATGATCGTGGTCTGAGCCGTCTCCACGGCAAAGCCCTGCGCCGCCGACGGCACGAACGCCGTCAACTGGCCCTCGTGCAGCCGGACGCGCTGCTCATCGACCACTTCGACGACCGCCGGCCCCTCCAGCAACAAGCGGGCACCATGGCGAAACGCCATCTCGGCGATGCCGCGTTCCAGCCGCAGCGGCTGGCGAAGGGGCAGTTCGGCAAACTGAATGGGCGTCGCGCCGGAGGCTACCCACTCGCAATCGATCTCCCGTATCAGCTGGGCCCGGGGCCCAGGGTCGGAATCGGGCGGTGCCGTCCGTGGCTCCGGTCGGTGCGGAAAGAGGAACGACCACGCGGCAAGGAAAACCAGCAGGGCCGCGGCGGCCACGGTGAACCCCAGCCACCGAGACGCATGCCTCCAGCGCGGGCCCTGCACGGGCGGTACCGACCCAGCGGCCGGGCCCCTGAGCGGCGCGGGAAAGATCGCCTGCACGGCCTGCGTGAACTGGGGACTCCCGTGCTGCCAGTGCAGGTGGGTATGCATCTCCATATAGGCGAGGAAGTGGGCGCGCAGATCGGCATGGTCGCGCAGCAGCCGGTTCAGGCGCGTACGCTGATCCGGGGTGAGCGTCTCCCCACCGGTCAGGGCAATCAGCAGTTCATCCAGCTCTTCACGCTGAACGCGGTCGGCTCCCATCAGGGTTCCTCCACTGCCAGCTTCTGCTGCACGCAGCGCACCAGGCTGAGCCGCGCCCGATGGAGCGCCTGCGCCACCGAGTTGGCCGTTTCGCCCAGCGCCGCCGCGATCTGCTTGACCGGTTCGCCCCGGGCGTAATGGCGGTCGATCAGGTCCGCATGCCGGGAGGTCAGCCTTTTCAAACATTCGCCCAGAGTCGTTTGCCGGTGCAGAAATTCACCCTGGTCGGACGTCGCTTCCTGGGAGAGCTGGGTCACCAGGTCCTCGTCGAAGACCAGCCGATCGCGGCGCTGTCGCTGCCGGCAGGCCAGGACCTGGAAATAGGCCACTTGCAACGCCCAGGCAGTGAAATTGCTGCCCGGGCGCAACTCATGCGCCTTGCGCCAGAGCGTCAGGTTGGTTTCCTGCAAGACATCCTGGGCCTGGTTCGGCTCGGCCATCAAGGAGAGGATGTAGGCATACAACCGGCTCTGGTGCGTGGTCAACAGGACAACAAAATCCTCTTCCACCATACCGAGCTATCTCCGCCGGGTGAGGTAGGGGCGTTGCACTTCCCTTCAATAAATAACGCCTGGGTCCCCAGTATTACGGTGGCTCAGGCAATTTTTCTTTGATGTCTTCTCGATTTCGGGTTTTCCACGGTGGCCACCGCCTTTGGTTGATAGTTAGAGAAAAACGGCCCATTGGCGGCCCGCCAGCCGACGGGCCGCCTTCCCCCGTCGTCGCCACATTGCTCATAACCTTCGCCAGCCTGGCCCACGGCTTTCTCACCGGTCGGCCCCGAACGCGTGGCCAAATGCGCCGGCTGCGTCAGCATGGACCGCGTCACAGTCGCGGTTGTGCGACGATTGTCAACAATCTCCTCCCTCGCTCAAGCCATGCTGGCCGGACGTTTTCGTCGTCGGTACTTCAGTGATGACGTCAAGCGTGCGGTCGCCCACGGTCGCTCGAAGGTCTCCTGGCGGCTTGTTGGCAGCAGCAAGCCAACGTCTGG
>JAEUIF010000539.1 GCA_016795185.1 Planctomycetia bacterium
CGGCTGCATCGCCGCGGCCAAAGCCGACCAGCACGAACACGGACAGCACGATGACGTGCAGCACGCCGCTGATGAGCCAGGCCGGCAGCAGGCGGCGGAGGTCGATGCCCTCGTCGTCGCCTTGCAGCGGCGTGGGGCGGATCAGGACCGGGCGCGCACTCTCGGCGCGGGCGGACAAATGGTCGCTCATGGTGGTCTTCCCCTGGGCTGGCGTATGAGGTGTGCGGAGCAGCGTGGCGTTTCGGACTGGTGCTTGCTACAGGGTGCGATGAAGCAGGCTGGCCATTTATTGTGCGACGGTGGATTTTTTTTCGTCGGGGCCATCAGCCTGGGGTTCGTAGTTCCGCCTTCAGGCGGTGGAGTCGCTCGCCGCCTGAAGGCGGAACTACGAACGGGGCTTCGGACTGGAGTCGGTTTGCTCGATGGCGGGCTTGGGTGCGTCGGGGGCGTCGGCTTGCTCATAGCGGACCTGGTTCTTGCCGGCGCGCTTGACCTGATACATGAGGGCATCGGCGCGCTGGATAACCGTATCCACGCTGGCCGGCGGCCGGTCGAACGTGACCACGCCGATGCTGAAGGTGACGGGCCAGTTGCGGTCGATCATCGCTTGCAGCAGCAATTCGTGCAGCCGAGGCAGCAGGGCCTGCGCGCCTTCGGCATCGGTTTCGGGCAGGAAGATCGCGAACTCATCGCCGCCGAGCCGGGCGACGAGGTCGGTGCCGCGGATATGCTCCTGCACGATGCGCACGACGTGGTGCAGCAACTGGTCGCCGACGGCATGGCCGAGCAAGTCGTTGATTTCCTTGAAGTGGTCGAGGTCGAGGTAGGCGAGGGTCAGGGGGCGCGGGTGGCGGGCGGCGCGGCGCAGTTCCTGCTGCACGGTTTCATAGAAGCGCCGGCGGTTGGCCGCGCCGGTGAGCGGATCGGTGTTCGCCAACCTCTGGGCGCTGCGCAGTTCGTCGCGGAGTCGGCTGAGCAGCGTCGAGGTGATGACGAAGAAGATGCAGCGCATGAGCGCGTTCCACCCGGCGATCACGGGCGCCATGCCCGGATCTCCGAGACTGACCGTCGTCCCAGCAACGGTGCTGGCAGCCGCCAGGATCAAGCCGGCCCGTGTGTTGCCGTACCAGGCGCCGAAGCCGATGGGGATCAGGTAGACCGCCGCGAACGACAGGGCTTCGCCAGTGCTGTAGTCCAGGTAACCGATGGCCCCCACCACCACCAAGCCGGCGGCGACCGCGACCAGGGTCGGCTGGCCGTCGAAATACCGGTGCAGCACCTCATTCACGTGCTGTTCGACCGTTTGCTCCATGATGGGTGGTCTCAGACTGCTCAACCGCGAGCGGTGGGCGGCGCGAAGCCGCGAGCGGTCCTTATTCTTTACCGAGGAGCTTGCGCAGGGCGCGGAGCAGGATTTCCTCGCTGTCCGGGCCGGCGAGAGCGACGGTGGGCTCGTAGCCGCCCTCGAAGTACGCTTTCGCCGGGGGAATGTAGCCCGGCCCGCCGTCGCCGTAGCTGGCGACACAGACCGTGCTGTCCTTGCGCATCTCCTGGGCCTTCAGTTGAAACTCGACGAAGGCTTCGCCTGGCAGGTGCAGCACCTGGACCTTGCCGAAATCGAGACAGGCCAGGTCGATGGGCCGTTCGCGGCGCTGGAGCCAGGCCAGCTGGAAGGCGGCGTTGTTGCGCCGGGCCTTCGATTGCTTGTCATCTTCCAGCACCTGCCGGCTTTCCTCCGCGCCGAAGGATTTTTCCACACGCGGCGGCAGCTTCACCGGCTCGACGCGCCAGCCCCAGCGGGCGACCGGGTGGCGAGTCGTGGCCTGGGCGGCGGCCTTCATGCCTTCGTACATGCGGTCGCGCAGCACGACGCGATTTTCCTTGCTGCCATCGTTGTATTTGCCGGCGGTGACATTGCCCGCGCAACCCGTGAAATAGACCTGGAAGACCTTGTCATCCTCGTCCTGACGCTTCTGGCGGGCCAGGCCGGCGAAGTCGGCGCTGACGCGGCCGTCGCCGTAGTAGCTCATCGGATGCGTGGCGTAGTAGTGCAGTTCCGCCAGCCGTTGTTCGCCGTTCCAGAAGCTGAGGGTTTTCAGCCAGGGGTCGATCAGCCCTTCAGGCTCGGCGCGGACCTTGGGGTCTTTGGTGGCGCTGGTGCGGGTGAACTTCACCTTGCCATCGTCGCCGAGGATGCGGCGGTTCGAGGCGACTTCGGCGATCTTTGCCTGGCCGATGCCGACGTGGGTGAATGGCTGGCTTTTCGCCAGCGCTGCCTGGGCGGCCTCGGCGGAACGCTGCACCGCCTCGCCGAAGAACTTCAGATCGAGCGAGGGCGGGCCTTTCGCCGCTTCGATGAGCTTCTGGGCTTCGACGTCGGCGAACGGCGCGTTATGCGGGTGGACGCAATGCACCGCCACGTTCTCGACAACGGTATGCGCCGCCTGGGCCAGTGCCTTGCGCCACAGGAGATTGGCGTCGTTGCGCAGCCCGCACCAATCGACGGCGCAGAGCACGACCGGCTGGCCCATGCCGAGCAGGATGACGCCCAGGGCGCGGAGCGGATCATCGACGCCGCGCACGGGCTCGATCCAACCGCCGCACAGGGGATGACCGGCCGGCGGGGTGGCATCGCTGCGAAACGTGGCGAGGTGCAACGCGGGCATGGCAGGTTCCTCCGGTTCGGGTGCAGGTATGGTAGCCGACACGAGCGGCCCGTCTCACGCAAATTCCGTCCGAGGAAACTCGTTGCGAGGCCAGGCGCGGCACGCGATGATGGATCAACGTCGTCGGGAAAGCCTTACACCCCACACAGCGCCTGGGGGTTAGGGGAGGCAAACCAGACCAACCAGGGGGCCAGGCAGT
>JAEUIF010001159.1 GCA_016795185.1 Planctomycetia bacterium
TGCAAAATCAAGCGACTTGTTGCGCAAGGCTCTGCTTGGGTGGCACTTCCCTCGGTACTCCGAGGGCGTGTGGCACCCCGAAAGGACTCCACGCCCGACGGATAGCCAGTTGCTCGCACGCCCTCGGAGTACCGAGGGACGTGCCACCCGGTCGAGGCTCCAATTCACCCAGCCACACCGCGCTAGAACTCTGGTGGACTTTGAGTAACTGCTATGGATGAGAAACCATCCGTTCCGCCCGTTGATGAACGGCATCCTTCAACCGCAAGCGAAACCCCACTTCAAAAGTTCATGCTGGTTGGCGGCTTCGGTGCCTTGGTAGTGGCCTGCATCGCACTGAAGGCTCGGAAAATACCAGATGCGCTGTTTCTTGCCTGTGTGATTGCCTATGTCCTTTGGCTTACCTTCGTGACATTCTGGAAACGGCCGGGCACGACGTCCAAAACGAACGGTGCGTCCGGGGGCCAATGACAAAGCACACTCTTCCCTCGGTGCTCCGAGGGCGTGCGGCACGCAGAACGATGGCACTCATGGACGATCCCGCAGATATCGGCAGACGGCGACCGCGACCCATCGCTGGAATTGCCTCTGTGCGGCCCGCGCTATTTCAAGCTTCGCGCCCGAAACATCCAGTACAGGATCGTCTTGACCTCGAAGGGCTTCAAGCCCGGCCGCAGGGACATGAGGCGCGCCGCGATGCCGGCCAGGTGCGGGGCGGCCCAGCTGGTTGCCGGTTCCTGCGCGAATGGGCCGAGGTAGCCGCGCCCGTGGGCCTGAAACTCCACCTGGTCGCGCAGCAGGTAGGCGAAGTGCAGCGGGTCGTCGAACAGGCTTTTATCGACCGAAAGCAGCGGCGGCGCGAAGGCTGCGGGATAGCTGCGCGTCAGTGGGTGCTCATTGTGCGCGGCGGCGAGGAGCAGCACGTCCTTGTAGTAAGCATCCTCCACCGCGCGCAGGAACTGGTGTCGGCGCGGCAACTGTTGCAAGCGGCTCTCCGGCACGCCGAGCGACAGGTTCACGATCTGACATTTCCAGACGTCCACGGCCCAGCGCAAAGCCTGGATGACGGTTTCCACCTCGCAACTGCCGCGCGGGCCGAAGACGTCGGCGGAGAATAGCTGCACGCGCGGGGCGATGGTCAAGATGATGTCGGCCACGGTGGTGCCGTGCGGGGTGCTTTGTTTGCCCTCGTAGGGCAACGGTTGCGGTTGGTCGGGCGCGAAGATACCGCCGTCGATGGGAGGCAATTCCTGTCCCTGGCGCTGAAACTTCTCTTCGAGTATCGCGCGTTCCACACCGCTATCGATGATGCAGACGCGCACCCCTTCGCCGGTGGCGCGCGGGTCGCGCAGCAGCCGTTCGGGAGTGAGCAACGCCAGCAGTTGGTCGAAAACGTCGCTCATGGGATGGCGTCAGTGGGCCGCGTCCTCGGTCCCGGTGACGGCGTCCAGCAGTTGGCGCAGGCTTTCCAGCAGGCGAATGGCGTGCTGCACGGCGGGAGTGCCGTGGCGCAGGGCCAGCACGCGCAGGGCCTCCGCCAGGCGCAGGGTGTCGTCGGCGTTGACCGCGTGGCCGGCATCGCTCAGCCCCGCGCGCAACTGGTCCATGACGGCGGGCGGTGGGGGTTCCTGCCGGCGCTGCGCGCTGTCGCCCTGGAGGGATTCCGTGACGCTGTCGCTGGCGCGCAATGCGGCGGCCACCGCATCGAACAGCAGTCGGTGCGTCTGCCGTTCCCCCAGCGCCTGCCGCAGCATCTCCGCGCCAAAGTCCGCCGCCGCGCCGACCAAGCTTCGGTCGCAGTTCTCGAATGGAACCAACCCGACCGCCCCCTGCTTGTCGAATAGTTCGAGGACGACGTGCATGCCGGGTGCCACGGCCAGCGCCGCGGCGAGCAGTGTTTGCCGGCCGCGCTCGAAGGGCTGCAACGCCAGTGCGGCGGAAGCGGCGGCGCGGTCCAGGTCCGCCATCGTGCACGGCTCCTGCATGCTCACCACGGCCCCCGCGATGGAGCGGGCAAAGGGTGTCAGTTCCCCGGCCAGTGGCTGCCCGTCGTCGCGATAGACGCGCACCACTTCGGCCGGACTGCGTGCCGGATCGTAGCTGCGGACGATCAGTACGCCATCGCTCGCGGCGGTTGTCTTCAGGAGGAAGCGGAAGAGGCTGCGAATGGCGTCCGGAAGCTGCACGGGGTCGTTCAGCGCCGCCGCCGATTGCACCAGCGGCAGCACTTTTTCCACGGCCTCGCGGAAGGCCATCAGGCTGGCATGCAGCTGGCGTTCGCGCTTCGCCGGGCGGATGCGGTCCAGTTGCCGGCGGACGGCATTGAGGAAGGTGGCGCGGTTGAGGTCCTGATTCTTGTCGAGGTAATCGCGCACGCCCATCCGCATGGCATCGAGCGGGGTGGCCTGGTGGGCGTAGCCTGTAATCATGATGGCCGTGATATTCGGATTGAAGACGTAGAGGTCTTCGAGCAGTTGCAGGCCGTCGTTGCCCGCGCCCAGGTTCCAGTCGAGGACGGCCAGATCGATGGCGGTCTGATTGGCCTGGAGCAGGGCGCTTTCGGCGTCACCGGCGACCAGGATGCGGCAATCGAGCGCAGCGCTTTCCAGCCATTCGCGAAAGGTCTTGCGCACCGGCTCTTCGTCGTCCACGATCAAGATGGTTTCGGACATCGCGGAAGACTCCCGCCGTGTGCGCATCAGCTAGAGCAGGCAACCAGGGACATCGCCTGCATTCCGATGCTTGGGTGCCATGCCCACGGCTTTGCGTGGGCATGGGAATCCTGCAAGCTTCCCATGCCCACGCAAAGCCGTGGGCATGGCACCCAGAGAAATTCTCTGTTGAACAACAAGATGCTTGGTCAGGCACTATCGTGACGCAGCGCCCTGGGCCTGCTGGTAGGAATGCCAGGCTGCTGCAAAGTTGCGCTTGAGCAACTGCGCGACGGCGGCCAGCTGGCTGCCTTCGACGGTCGGCCGCAGTGCTGCTGCTTGCTCGGCCAGCGTCAGGGCGGCGGCGGGACGGCCTTCACGCAGCCGCTCCCCGGCACGCGCCAGCAGCCGACGGCGCTCGCTTTCCACCGCATTCAGCAAGGCCAGGTCGGCCCGGCAGCGGCGGCACTGCGGTGCATCCGTCCATTCGGCCCGGCACACGGGACAGCGGAGCCCAGCGCTCATGCATCCTCCAAGTAGAAGAGGACATCTGCCAGTTCGTTGGCAGCCGTGGTCAATTCGGCCCACTTGCGGTCGGTGAGCGCGCCGCGGACGGCGGTCATCAGCCGTTCGACCTCGCCCCGATCTTCGGGCTGGACTTTTTCGAGCAGTCG
>JAEUIF010000627.1 GCA_016795185.1 Planctomycetia bacterium
GCCGCAGATCGTCGTTAATCAGGGCCGCCAGCCAGCGACCATCCGGCGACAGCGTCATGCGGCCGAAACCCGTGTCAGCCGTAAGTTCGGCAAGCGACTTGCGCCCGGCGGTTGTCTGTAGAGCAACCGCGTAACTGCGGCCGTTCGGGTCGAAGGAGCGCACCGCGAGCAGTTCACCGTTGGCCGAGGCTCCGACGATCTCGGCGCGATTGTGCTGGCGCTCAACCTGCTTGCCGGTCGCCGTTTCCCAGCGATGCAAGAAATTGCTGCCCGCAATGGTCAGCAATGACTTGCCGTCGGACAGAAACTGCACCTGGCGCGCCGTGTAGGCATGGCCGAGCAGCGCATGTCGTTCCCGCCCGGTTTGCACGTCCCAGAGACTGACGCTGGTGTCGTACTGGCCGCCGCCCGAGGCCAGGAGCGTGCCATCGGGCGAAAACGCCAGCGTCCGGACCACGTTGCCCGGATTCGTGTAGGTCGAGCGAAAGCCCTCACCCGGTTCCGGCGCGAGCGGCGCGGGACGGATGCGATAGGGCTCGCGCAAGATATGCAGCGGTTTCCCCGCCTCCGCATCCCACAGCACCAGGCTCTGGTTATTGGCGGCGAGCGCGACCGTGCGACCGTCACTGGCGAGTGCCAGCGCGGAAACACCGCTGGCAGGGCGGACTGGACCGCGCTCCTGGCCCGTAACCAGGTCCCAAAGGTGAATGGAGCCGTCCGGCCCGGACAGCGTGGCCATTAGTTGCGCGTCGGCGGAGAGGGCCAGGCCGACTGGAGAATACGACGTGTTGTTGCCCGGCAGGCGCTGCAACTCTCGGCCGCTGGTCAGCTCGTACTGACGGCAGCCGTTCAGGCCCAGCATGTAGATGCTCTTGCCGTCGGGAGCGAAACCGGCGGCCTTGACAAAGCGGCTGTCCGCTTCGGCCAGCGCACGGCCAAAGCAATGCACTTCCTTGCTGCTGGCCAGGTCCCAGAGTCGACAACTGCCATCGTGGGCCGCCGACAGCAGCTGGCTGCCGTCCGACGCAATGCGCACGCACTGGATTTCATTACGATGGCCGATCAGCCGGCCGGTTTCCTTGCCCGTCTGCGCATCCCAGAGGTAGATGATGCCATCCTGGCAACCGCCCGCGAGCAGCTTGCCATCCGGCGAAAACGCGAATGCTTCCATCGAACCGGGATACGCGCCCCAGGTGCGGACCAGCTTGCCGGAATCCACCGCGAACACGCTGACCGTATAGGTCCGGGCGTTCGGCACCAGCTGGGAGGTGGCCAGCCGCTTGCTGTCTTCGGAGAAGCGTCCCCGCGTGCCGGTGACTTTGCGCAGCGTTTTGCCAGTGGCGGTTTCGACCAGGTTGATGCCCGTCCCCACCTCGACGGCCAGCAGGGTGCCGTCCGGGGAGAATTCCAAGCCGCCGCGCGCCGCCGGAAACTCCTGCACCAGCCTGCCCGTGGCGGCTTCCCAGATTTTGACCTTGTTGTCCCAGCCGCCGGAAGCGAGCCATTTGCCGTCGCGGGACAGGGCCAGAGCGGAAACCTGACTGCCGTGGCGCATGCCCGCGCCGCCCAGGTGGGCGACCAAGCCGGCGGGCGCGCCGCCTACCGGCTTCTGAGCAAAGGCGGCAACCGCTGCACTCCACAGGACCAGCGCAGCCAGGGCGCGGGAACTGACGTAAATCGTGCGCATTGAGGTTATCTCCGTGTCAGGGGCGGGCACTGGCGCGGCGGGCCAATCGTTCCAGCGCCGCGGCGGCTTCCTGGGTGATGCGGGATTCCGGCACGCCGCCGGCCATGACTTTGAGGACGGCACGGCTCTCGGTCGAATCGAGCCGTTCGAGGATTTCCAGGGCGCGGTAGATGCGCAACCGTTCGGCGGACACCACCGTACCATCGAGACGCTGCAAGATGCCCTCGATGCGTTGCCGCATCTCCAGGGACGGTTTGGTCTCGGCCAGCACCTTGCGCAGCGGGGCAGCTGCGGGTTCACCGGCCGCTTCGAGTTCCTTGGTGGCCTGGTCGCGCGTCTCGAACTGGTTGCTGTCGAGGTCGGCCACGAGGCGCGCGGTTCGGTCAGCCGCCAGTGGTGCGACGGGCTTGAGTTGGTCGCGCAGATAAGGCAGGGTCTGTCCTGGCCCACGCATCAGGCGCCTCAGCGCCGCCGCGCCGCGCTGGCCGTGGTCGCCGAGTTCGTTCCAGGCCGCTTCCAGGTCGGCGGGCGCGAGCGCGGCCGCCGGCAGACCGCCCTGCAACCCGAACAGGTCCCAGACGAGAATCTGCCCATCGTTGCCGGCGGTGGCAAAGCGGTTGCCATCGGGCGAAAAGACGCCTGCCGTGATCGCGCCCGGCTGGCCTTCCAGCGCCTGGCGTTCGTGGCCGGTGGTCATTTCCCACAGGCGGACGCGGCCGGCGCGTTCCGTATCCGCGAGCAGCCGGCCGTCGGGCGAGAACGTCAGCCAGTTTTGCGCCGCTGTGCGCGTCGGCTCATTGCCCAGCGCGCCGAACGAACGCACCTTCTTGCCGGTCGTCGTGTCCCACAAATCGTAAAGGTGTTCGCGGCGTTCGTCCGCGAATGGACTGTTGGCGGCGGCCAGAACGATCCAGCGGGCGTCGGGCGACACGGCCAGGCGCGCGGCCCGCTGTTCCCGTGCCAGCGTCATCTTGCGCAGCGGTTTGCCCGTGGCGGTCTCGACCAGCAGCAATTCCATGTTCGCATTGACGGGGGACCGCGCCAGGTGGGCATAACGACGGCCATCATCCGTAAAGGCGAGGGAAAAACCGTTGGTCAGCGGCAACGGCAGTTCGCGCCCCGTCGCGGCGTCCCAGTATCGGGCGGTACCGCGGCGCGTCGCCGCCAGCAAGCGCGATCCGCTGGCTTCAAAATGCAATGACTGCGTGCCGTTCTGGTGACCGGGCAACAAGCGCTGTTCCTTGCCGGTCGCGGTCTCCCAGACACAGACCATGAAGTCCTCGAAGCCCGCGCCGGAGGCCAGCAGTTGACCGTCGGCGGAGAACGCCACGGCATTGACGCCCGATTGGTGGCCGTGCAGGCGGCGCAGCAGCTTGCCGGTCGCAGCGTCCCACAGGTAGACACGGTGGTCGCCGCAACCGCTGGCCAGCAGCTTGCCATCCGGCGAGAACGCCAGCGCCGCCACCGCTGCGGTGGGCAACGCCACCTCCGGTTCCGGTTGCTGTAAATCCCAGACGCGCAGCGTGCCGACACCGAGGATACCGGCCAGCACCCGCCCATCCCGGCTCAGCGCGTTCGAGAGGCGCAGCCCGGCATTCACCGCGAGCGCACGCTGCACCTTGCCGGTTTCGGCGTCGATGATCCGGCAGACGCGCTGCTCCGCCGACAGGGCAGTCAGTGTCTTGCCGTCGCTGGAAAAGACCAGCCGGCTCGCGGTCAAACCGTCGAAGCAGCGCTGCTCCTTGCCGCTGGCCACGTCCCAGCGGCGCATGCTGAGGTCCTTGCTCGCCGACGCCAGTCCCTTGCCGTCGGGAGTAAAGGCCACAGCCTGGACGTAGCCACGGTGGCCCATGCAGCGGCCCACTTCCTTGCCGGTCGCCATTTCGTGAAGGTAAATGATGCCGTCACCGCAACCCAGCGCGAGCAGGCGGCCGTCGGCCGAGATGTCGGCACAGTAGACGTTCAACGGTTGCTCGGTCAAACTCCACGCGACGTTGCCGTTGGCGGTATCAACCAGGCGCAAGGTATAGGTGCGGGCGGCGCGGTCGAACTCGTTGGTCAGCAGCGTCTTGCCGTCGGGGGAGAAGACCACGGGGTTGCCGGGCGTTGAGCTGCGTTCCATGCCGGTGGCGGCGTCGTGCAGGCGGGTGCTGCCATCCCGGTCGGCGGTGGCCAGCAGGCTGCCATCGGGGGATAGCATTTGCGCCGCGGGCAATCCTTGCAACTGGCGGATCATTTTGCCGTTCGCTGGCTCCCAGAATTTCAGGATGCCGTCGTCGCCGAAGGAAGCCACGGTCTTGCCGTCGCCCGACACCAGGACGGCACCGACGCGCGCCCCGTGGTTCCAGCGTGCGGAGCCCATGCGGGCAATCGCACCGGCGGGCAAGGGATCGCCGTGCAAGTCGAGGACCGGCTCGGAACGAACCGGCGCGGCGACGAGCAACCAACTCAGCAAGAGAAAACTGCTGCCACGGTGGACCATCATCGTTGGCACCTCGGCGGATGTTTTACAGCCATTACCCGGCGTGCGAGGATTTGTTGGCGAAGCGAAGCTCGCAGCGCCCGCCGGAGCGCGGCCCATGCTTCAGCTTCGTTCGCCAAACGCCGTCATTTGAAAAGTAGACGAGAATTGCACCAAAAACTCTCACCGCCAGGCGCATTCCCCGTACGATGAACGGCGCGCGGCTCCAACCTGGCGTTGAACGACCTGGTGCGTCGCCCAGGAAGTGATTGCCAGACCGCCGACAGTACGTCGGGCTTTCCAGCCCGACATGGAGCGCCGGTGATTCGGGTGTCGTCGATCTGACGCTGGCAGCCCCGGGCGCGACGTGTCGGGCTGGAAAGCCCGACGTACTTCAAACCGCCACTCCCAGGACACGGCAATAGAGTTGTTGGTCCGTCGGGGCCTGACCGCCGGCCTTGTGAGGTCACCAGCTTGGATCACTCCATCAAGAAACGAGCAAGGCGTAGCCCGCCAGCCGCGGCAGTTCGTGCTGAAGCGCGGCCTGGAGAATCGACCGCAGCCGCACGGGCTCGGTGATCGGCGTCTGGTCCTCGCGCACGGTCAGGACGCCGCGACCCACGACATCCACCAGAGCGTCTACCAGGGCTTCGCGGTCGCGGGAGCCGTCGAGTTGCATGACCAGTTGCCGCTGGAAATCGCTGAGACGCACGGTTTCGTGACGCAGGTTCGTCGCCACCGCGCCGGCCTGGGCTTGCAATCGAGCCAGCGGGCTGACCATCGGCTTGTCGCCGACTTCGACGATGAATCGGGCTGGATGCACGTGCAGTTCGAGCAGGCTGCTCGACGCGGAGGTGTAGCAGGTGAGCAGGCACTGGCCCAGGGTCTGCGAGTCCTGCGCGACCGCCGCCGCGTCCGGTTGAAAAGCCGGCTGCAAGCGGGCACGGGCGCGTTCGCGCAGCTCGGAGAAGGTCAGGGCGCGCGGCCAGACTTCGGCCAGGCACAGCATGGCCGCTTTCGCCAGCGGCACGCTGGAGTTGAGCGTCACGCCGCCCGGCCCGCGAAACTGCTCGACGGCAGGCCCCTGTATGTCTGGTTGGGGCGACACCGCCTTGGCGCTCGACGCAATCGCAAAGCCCGTGAGCTGATCCGTCCGCAGGCCGTAGTTCGGCGTCAGGTGCTGGTGGCACAGCAGCGTCTGCCGGAACATCCGATTGCGCAGGAAGTCCATGTACTGTTCGATGTGAACGATGTCCGGCGAGAGCCGGTGCAGCACCTTCGCCACCTCGGGCGGATAGTTCCCCGGCACCATCACGTGCAGGTCGGCTTCCCCCAGGTAGCGCAGCCCCACGGCGGCCGCGCGTTCCGCGAACTGGTGGAAGTAGATCGGCTCGTTGCACTCTTCGAGGTGTTCGTGATACAGGTACGAATCCCGACTTTTCCGCAGCAATTCCACTTCGTTCTTGAGCAGCAAGCTATAGGGCGTATTCTCCTTCGACACCGACTTGGCCAGAAAATCGAGCAACTCGCGCGCCTGCTTGACGCGGACGCTCGCTTCCCGGAAATGGCTGGCGTGGTAGTACATCATGTCGCGGATCATGCCCCGCATGTGCCAGCCGGGCAGGGTGTTGTAACTGATGTAGGCGATGCCGTCGTCGGCCAGGTTCTCCTGGCAAATGGCCATGATCCGGTCCTGCACCGGACGCGGCACCCAAGAAAAAACGCCGTGGCAAATGATGTAGTCGAACTTGCCCAGTTCGGCCGTCACGTCAAGTATGCTCTGATGCTTCAGTGCGATGTTCTTCAGGCCGAGTTGCTCGATCAAACGTCGGCCGTCGTCGATCTGCCGCTGCGAGAGATCGACGCCGTGAAAGCTGCTTTCCGGCAGGCCCAGGGCCATCGGAATCAGGTTGCCGCCCGCGGCGCAGCCCAGCTC
>JAEUIF010000637.1 GCA_016795185.1 Planctomycetia bacterium
GGTGGTGGCGTACCATGTTTGTTTCGTTTCTCCCTTTATATTCGGCGCGCGGGGGGCTTACGCCGGCTGTTTTTTCTTCAACAGCGGCTTCCGCCCGCCGGCCGCCGCCGGTCGCCAGGCGCATGATGGCCTGTTCGCTCAGTTCCGCGCGGCTCAGTTCGCCGGCCGGCGCGCCCTGATGAAACACAATCACCCGGTCGCTCATGCCGAGGATTTCTTCCAGATCGCTGGAAATCATCAGGATGGCCACGCCGCGCCGGGCCTGCTCGTCCATCAGGGCGTAGATTTCGCTCTTCGCGCCCACATCCACGCCACGCGTCGGTTCATCGAAGATTAGCACCTTCGGCGCGCGGGCCAGCCATTTGCCGACGACCACTTTTTGCTGGTTGCCGCCCGACAGCAGGCCGACGGGTTGCCCCAGCCGGGGCGTCTTGACGCGCAGCCGGTCGCAGGTCTCACGCCCCAGGGCGCGCTCGCGGACGGGTTGGACCAGGCGGCCGCTGCTGACGCGGTCCAGGTTGGGCAAGCTGATGTTGTGCAGCACGCTTTCCGCGAGGACCAGCCCGTGCAGCCGGCGGTCTTCCGGCGCGAGCAGCAGCCCTTGCGCGATCGCATCCCCTGGTGAACGCAACGACACGCGCTGGCCGTCGAGCAGCACCGCGCCGGCGACCAGCGTGCGAATGCCGAACAGTGTTTCGGCCAGTTCCGTCCGCCCCGCGCCGACCAGGCCCGCCACGCCGACCATCTCGCCGCCGCGCACCGACAGCGATATCGGCGTCGCTGGCCCGCCCGCGTAGCGGACCTGCCGCACCTCCAAACGCACTGGCAAGCTGGCCAGCGCGTCGGGCTCCGGGTGCGTGCGCTGAAAGAACTGCTGCAAATCCCGGCCGACCATGCGCTGCACCATTGCCTCGTGCGTGATCTCGTCGCGCGCCAGTTCGCCCGAATTGCGGCCGTCGCGCAGGACCGTGACGCGGTCGGCGATGCGCTGCACTTCGGCCAGCCGGTGCGAAATATAGACCACAGCCACGCCGGCGCGCTTCAGGTCCGCGATGACCTCGAACAACCGTTCCGTCTCGCGCTGGGTCAGGCTGGAAGTCGGTTCATCCATGATGATGAGCCGGGCAGACAGCGACAGCGCGCGGGCGATCTCGACCATCTGCTGCTGCCCCAGGGCCAAGTCGCCGACGAGCGTTTCGGGCGACACTTCCAGGCCGACGCGTTCCAGCAGGCGCAGCGCTTCGCGGCGCATGCCGGCGCGGTCGAGCCAGCCGAGGATGCCGCCCCGCGTGTGCTCGCGGCCCAGAAACAGGTTGGCGGCCACGCTGAGGTTGTCCGCGAGGTTTAACTCCTGATGAATCAGCACCAGGCCGCGGCGCAGAGCGTCGGCGACGCCGCCGAGTTTCAGGGGCTGCCCGTCGAGAAGTAATTCCCCCTGGTCGGGCGTGTAAATGCCGGCCAGGATTTTCATCAGCGTCGATTTGCCCGCGCCGTTCTCGCCGATCAGCGCCAGCACTTCGCCCGGCTGCACGGACAGCGAAACGCCGTCGAGCGCCAGCACGCCGGGGAACCGCTTGCGGATGTTTTTCGCTTCGAGCAGCGGTGTGGAAGAGGTCACGG
>JAEUIF010000647.1 GCA_016795185.1 Planctomycetia bacterium
GTCCACTTCAACTACACCTTGAGACTGGCAACCCGCCGGCAATCTGGGTAACATGGCGTCAGCGAAGATCGTGCTGGATGCAGTTCCCGTCCAGTTCGTGCTGTTCCACCGCCGCCTGGTCGAAGGATGGAAGCCATGTTGCGCTGCGCTCTCCCCGCAATCGGTCTGGCCCTGGCGTTCTGCGGCGCGGTCGCCTGGGCCGACAACGCCGCGCTCAAGGAGACCCTGGCCATCCAGGAAGCGATGCAGTCGGCCATCCAGGAAGCGGAGCCGAGCATTGCCTGCATTCTGATTTCCCGCAGCGAGGACTACGTCAAGCTCGGCGAGACCCCGCAACCCGACGGCTCCGGCAAGCTGGGCCGCTTTCTCCTGAAGCGCGCCCAGGAAAGCGTCGATTCGCCCGACCTCAACGAGCGCGAACAACTGAAAAAACTCGACATGGAGCACGCGGGCTACGTGCCCGAAGTGTTCGGCAGCGGCGTGGTCATCGATGAAAGCGGCCTGGTGCTGACCGCCGAGCACGTGGTCCGCGACGCGACGAAAATTTTCGTCCGCCTGCCCGGCCACAAGGGCTGCTACGCCGACATCCACGCCGCCGACCCGCGCAGCGACCTGGCCGTGCTGCGCCTGATCGAACCGCCTCCGAAGCTGAAGGCCATCAAGCTCGGCGACGGCGGCAAGGTGAAGAAAGGGCAGTTCATCATCTCGCTGGCCAACCCGTTCGCGGCAGGCTTCCGCGATGGCAGTCCGAGTGCATCGTGGGGCATCATCAGCAACATTCGTCGGCGGCCCGCCGGCCCGGTGGTCGAGCAGGAGCGCGTCAAGCCGCTGTACATGCACGGCGTCCTGCTGCAAACCGATGCCCGCCTGAACCTCGGTTGCAGTGGCGGCGCGCTGCTCGACCTCAAGGGCGAACTGGTCGGCCTGACGACGGCGCTGGCCGCCCTGACCGGCGGCGAGACGGCGGGCGGGTTCGCGCTGCCGATCGACGCCGGCATCCGGCGCATCCTCGAAGTGCTGAAGAAGGGCGAGGAAGTGGAGTACGGCTTCCTCGGCGTGCAGCTGGGCCAACTCGGAGCCGGGGGCCTGCCGCGCGGCTTGCAGATTCAGGGCGTCGCGCCGCTGTCGCCCGCCGCGGCGCGCGGCCTCGAAGCTCGTGACGTGATCCTGTCGGTCAACGGCGTGCCGATCAACGACAGCGACGATCTGTTCGTGGCCGTCGGTACTCAGCTGGCGGGTAGCGAGGCCAAGCTCGACATCCTGCGCGGCGGCGTGCCGCGGACCATCACGGTGACGCTGGCAAAGTTCAACGTGCCGGGCCGGTTCATCGCGTCGCGCCGACCGGCCTTCGTGCGCGGGCTGCGCGTCGATTACCTGAGCATCTACTTGCAAAACTTGCACCCGACCTCGTACCCGCGCGGCGTCAGCCACGGCGTCGTCATTCGCGAGGTGCAGCCGGACAGCGCCGGCAGCGCCGCGTTGCTCAAGGCCAACGACATCGTCACGCACGTCAAGGGCGAACCGGTCAACACGCCCGCCGAGTTCTATAAAAAGCTCCAGGCCGCCACCGGGACGGTGGACATTACTCTGGGCGGCTCGCACACGGTCAGACTTCAGTAAATCGCGACGCATCGCCCCTCGCCCCTTGCGGGAGAGGGGTTGGGGGTGCGGGGAAGTATCGAGTTATCAGTCCGTACCACCCCTCACCCCCAACCCCTCTCCCGCAAGGGGCGAGGGGAGTGGATCATAGAGACGGCCCGTTGACCACCGACGGCATTCCCAGCAGGACACCCATGCGCTACGGCATCTGCAACGAGACGTATGAAGGTTGGAGCCACCCGCGCGTGTGCCAGGTCAGCGCGCGACTGGGCTACACGGGGCTGGAAATCGCGCCGTTCACGCTGGCGCCGCTGATTACCGATGTGTCCGCCGAACAGCGGAAGCAACTGCGCGGCCAGGCCGAGGAGTGCGGTCTGACCATCTTTGGCTTGCACTGGCTGCTGGCCAAGACCACGGGGTTTCACCTGACCTCGCCGACGGAGAGCGTGCGGCAAAAAACGGCGGACTATCTCATCGAGTTGGCCCGCTGCTGCCGCGATCTCGGCGGCGACCTGATGGTTCACGGTTCGCCCGCGCAGCGCCGGATACCCGAAGGGGCCACCATGCAGCAGGCCATGCGGTACGCGGCCGACACCTTCAAGCGCGCCGCCTCGGCCTTCGCCGATTTCGGCGTGCGCCTGTGCCTGGAACCGCTGGCCGCCCCGGACGCGGACTTCATCAACACCTGCGCGGAAGGCTGCGAGTTGCTCGACCTGATTGACCATCCGAACTTCGTGCTGCACCAGGACGTGCGGGCCATGTCCGCCGAAAAGGAACCGGTGCCCGACCTGATCCGGCGGTTCGCGGCGCGCACCGGCCACTTCCACGCCAACGACCCGAACCTGCGCGGTCCGGGCTTCGGCAAGGTCGATTTCGTGCCGATCTTCCAGGCATTGAAGGAGACGAACTATCAAGGCTGGGTGTCGGTCGAGGTCTTCGATTACCAGCCGGATGGTGAGACCATCGCGCGCGAAAGCATCCGCTACATGAAGGAGTGTGAAGCGAAGGCGTAGTACCGCTTGCGGTTAAGCTCGGGTCTAATCATCGTTGGGTGCCATGCCCACGGCTTGGCGTGGGCATGGAGAACGAACAGGCTTCTCATGCCCACGCCAAGCCGTGGGCATGGCACCCAGACCTCCCATTGAACAAGTAGTCTCTGGCAACTGCGTTCGCAAAGTAACCTTCAGCGTCCCATCTCCACCGCCCGGTACTTCCCTCGGTTTTCCCGCGCCAGCCGGTGCATCGGCAGGTCTTCGCGATCCCGGTTGGCCAGGTTCAGCTCGACGACGTGAATCGCCGTCTTGCCCTGGTTCAACTGGGTCAAGGCGCGCACGTCCTCGGGCTTCAGGTCGTCGGCGTCGGTCAGGAAGAAGATGACTTCGGGCCGCAGCAGCAGGGCTTGGCGCAGCGCCCGGAAGTGGTCGGTGCCGCCTTCGGGCGTGAGCTGGCTCAGTCGGCCCTTCACTTCATGCAGGCGGTCGAACTCGGCGGGTAGAAGGCCCCCGGAACCGGCCAGGAACTTCAGTTGCCGGTTGTAGGCGATGATCTGAAACCGCACCGCGGCGGACAGCCGCCCCACGCTGCGCAGCACTTCCTGTTCGGCCAGCGCCAGCCTGCCCTGCTGCCCCATGCTGCCGGAACTATCGAGCACGTAGACCACGGAGCGCGCCTCGGCCGGCACCGGAAACAGCGGACTCGCCGCTCCCGTGCCGCCCGCCGTACCGTTGTCTGGGGCAGGCGGCGAAGCCTCGGCGGCACCAGACGACAACGGTGCGGGCAGCGTGCCCGTGTGCGCAGCTTGAACCACGGGCGCGGACCGGGGTTCGACGACCGGCGCGGCCGGTTCGGAGTCATGCGCGATGGCGGGTACGTTGCTGGTCGCGATCGTTCGTTCGCTGGGTGCGGGTTCGTCCAGGATATCGATGAAGCGGACATCGAGGCCGCGCGCGGCGACATTGTCCCAGCCTTCGGGTAGTGCATTGTCCTGAATTGCCTGGCGTCGCCCGGCGACCAGGGCGCAGACGCCGATCAATCCGAGATGCACGACCAGTGAAAGCACACTGGGCCCGTGCCAGCCGGAGACGCGCCAGTCGAGCGGTTCGGGAGGAATGAGGTCCACGGTTTCGCCATGCTCGGAGCGCATCGCGCACCTCTCCTTCAAGTCGCCGGGGGAGACAGGCCGATATGAAGTTTCTGTAATGATGAGTGGTCCGACCCGACCGCAGGGTTGGCCGCGTCGGGCACTCCGCATGCCCTGGACCGGCCAACCGGAAGAGCGGCGGCGCTGTAGCGCCGCCGCTCTTGGCATTGCGGACTCACTTCCGGCTGCTCAGCACGCGCAGACCGGCGAGCAGCCGGATCGCCGTCGCTTCCTCGGGCGCCGATTCCCAGACCACATCGACGTGCGTGCGTTCGTTGCCCTCGGCGTCCGGCACGCGCGCCAGCACCAGCTGGAATTGCCCACCCTTTTTCGTGGTGCAGTGCAGCACCGTGCGCTCGCCTTCCTCGCCGACCGTGACCGCGATGCCCATCTCGCGCAGCACACCGTGCGCGGTCTGGGACACCGTGGCGACGGACGCCTGGACGAGTTGCTGCTCGGCGGCCGGCGCGGCCGGCGCGAAGCAGTTCAGCACGAATTCCCCGGAATTGCAGCCAGTCAGCCCCAGCAGAAGCGCCGCCGCGGCGCAGAGTCGCCTCGCCATGACACTTCCCCCCGCTGTCGTGAATGGATTGCCGTGAAAGCGCGGGACGATAGCCGCGCGGTCCGCCCCTGTAAAGACCAAGGGCGCTGCCGGCCGTACAACCCGCACGACCCCTCCAGCACGACCAGTCTTCCCAGTCGCCGCCGCCATGCGTAGGTTTTTGGTTGGCAGGACGCGCGGGGCGTCACTATAATGTCGATATTCGACATCGGAAGCGGACATCGGAGTTCGACTCCTATGGCGGAAGATCCGATCACGCGGCATTTTTTCAACGGCTTCATCCGGCTGCACATTCTCTACCACGCGGTGAAGGAGCCCGTGTACGGCGCGGAGATCACGGAGGAACTGGTGCGCCACGGCTACCGGGTGAGCCAGGGCACGCTCTACCCGACGCTGCACCAGCTGGAGGACCAAGGCTACCTGAAGAGCTACAGCGAAGTGGTGCGCGGCCGGCGGCGGAAATACTACCGGGCCACGCCCGCCGGGCAGAAGGTGCTGGCGGAGGCCCGCACCAAGCTGCTCGAACTGGTGGCCGAGGTGATCGAGGACCACGACCAGCCGTTCCAGAACTTGAAGCAGAAGCGCGGCAAGCCCGGCCCGGATAAGCCGACCTGAGAGCTTTGCATGAACCCCATCGTCTTCGCGCTGCGTCACCCGATTACTGTGATGGTGGCGATCGTCGGCATCGTCGTGGGCAGCCTCGTCGCTGTCCAGCGCATGAAGGTGGATATTTTTCCCAGCCTGAACCTGCCGGTGATCTACGTCTGCCAGCCCTACGGCGGCATGGACCCCGCACAGATGGAAGGGCTGCTGACCAACTACTACGAATACCACTTCCTGTACATCGGCGGCATCCATCACGTCGAGTCGAAGAACATTCAGGGCCTGGCCCTGATGAAGCTGCACTTCCATCCCGGCACCGACATGGCGCAGGCGATGGCCGAGACCATCAACTACGTCAATCGGTCGCGGGCCTTCATGCCGCCGGGTACCGTCGGGCCGTTCGTCATGCGCTTCGACACCGGCAGCGTGCCCGTCGGCTACCTCGTGCTGTCGAGCGAGACCAAGACCATCGGCGAGATTCAGGACCAGGCGCTGTTCAAGGTCCGGCCAATGTTCGCCAGCTTGCCGGGCGTGTCCGCGCCGCCGCCCTTTGGCGGCAACGCGCGCACCGTGGTGGTGCGCGTCGATCCCGACCGGCTGCGCGCATACAACATCTCGCCGGAAGAGGTCATCGCCGCGCTGACCACGGGCAACAGCATCAGCCCGTCGGGCAACATCCGCGTCAAGGACCGCATGCCCATCGTGCCGGCGAACGCGATGGTCGTGCAACCGCAGGAACTGGGCGCGATCCCCATCAAGCCCGGCGCGAACGTCTACCTGCGCGACCTCGGCGTCATCGAGGACAGCACCGACGTGCCGACCGGCTACGCGCTGGTCAACGGCCGGCGGGCGGTCTACATCCTCGTCACCAAGCGGGCCGACGCCTCGACGCTCTCCGTGGTCAACGAGGTGAAGGCCAACCTGCCCAAGATGCAGGCGGTGTTGCCGGAGGACATCAAGGTCAGCTTCGAGTTCGACCAGTCGCCCTACGTGACCGGGGCCATCGCGGGCGTTGGCATGGAAGGCTTGCTCGGCGCGTTCCTGACGGGCCTGATGGTCTTCGTGTTCCTGCGCGACTGGCGCAGCGTGGTGGTGGTCGTGCTCAACATCCCGCTGGCCCTGCTGGGCGCGGTCATCGCCCTCTGGCTGACGGGCCAGTCCATCAACTTGATGACTTTGGGCGGCCTGGCCCTGGCCGTGGGCATCCTGGTCGATGAAGCGACTGTCGAGGTCGAGAACATTCATTCCCAGTTCGAGCACACACCGTCGATCGCGCGGGCCGTCCGTCTGGGCAACGCCGAGACGGCGGTGCCGCGCTTGCTGGCGATGCTCTGCATTCTCGCCGTGTTCTTACCGTCGTTCTTCATGCAGGGCGCGGCCCGCGCCCTGTTCGTGCCGCTGTCGCTGGCCGTCGGCTTCTCGATGGTCGCCTCCTACTTCCTGTCGAGCACCTTCGTGCCGGTGGTCTCGGTCTGGCTGCTGCGGCATCAGCACGCAGCCGAGACGGGTGGAGGCCGGTTCTCGTTCGCGCGGCTGCGCGACGCCTACGCCGCGCTGGCAGGCGGTGCGGTGCGACTGCGCTGGGTGCTGCTGCCGGTCTACCTGGGGGTGGCGGGCCTGGCCATCTGGCTGGCCGGCAGCCAGGTCGGCCGCGAAATCTTCCCCAAGATCGACGTCGGGCAATTCCAGCTGCGACTGCGCGCGCCGACGGGCACGCGCATCGAACGCACCGAGGAACTGACGGTCCAGGCCCTGAAGATCATCGAGGAGAAGGTCGGCAAGCAGAACGTGGACATCTCGCTCGGCTACGTCGGCGTGGTACCGTCCAGCTATCCGATCAACGGCGTCTATCAGTGGATGAGCGGCCCGGAAGAAGCAGTGGTCCGCGTGGCGCTGCACCACGGCAGCGGCGTCCAGACCGAGGAATTGAAGGAGGAACTGCGCGAAGAGTTGCCGCGCCGTCTGGCCGAGTGGCTGCGTCCCCGACTGGCGGCCGAGGGCTTCGCGGCGGCCGACATCGAGTCGCGCGTGCGCGGCCTGAAACTGTCCTTCGAGCCGGCGGACATCGTCAATACCGTGATGAGCTTCGGCTCGCCGACGCCCGTTGAGGTGGTGGTCAGCGGGCCGAACTTCGCCGACAACCGCGCCTACGCCGAGAAGGTGAAACGGCAGCTGGAAAAGGTGCCGTCCCTGCGCGATCTACAGTTCGCGCAGCCGCTGGACTATCCGACCGTCGAAGTCAAGATCGACCGCGAACTGACCGGCCGCAGCGGCCTGACGGCGGACAACGTCGCGCGTTCGCTGGTGGCCGCGACCTCGTCGAGTCGCTTCGTCGTGCCCAACTACTGGCGCGATCCCAAGAGCGGCATCGGCTACCAGGTGCAAGTCGAGGTGCCGATCGAGCGCATGAACTCGCCTCAGGAAGTGAACCTGGTGCCGATCAAGCACGGCTTCGACGGCAAGCTGCTGCTGCGCGACGTGGCCCGCGTCGAGGAAGGCACCATGCCGGGCGAGTACGACCGCTACAACATGCGGCGGCTGGTAAGTATGACGGCGAATGTCTACGGTGAAGACCTGGGCCGCGCCGCCGGTCATATCGCTCAGGCGCTCCAAGCCGCGGGCGAACCCCCGCGCGGCGTGCAGGTGGATGTGCGCGGCCAGGTCGAGCCGATGAAGGAAATGTTCTCTGGACTGGCCGTCGGCCTGGGCATGGCCGTGCTGGTCATCTTCCTGCTGCTGAGCGCCTATTTTCAGTCGGTGCGCCTGGCGCTGGTGGTGACGACGACCGCCCCGGCCGTGGTGGCCGGCGTCGCGCTGGCGCTGTTCGTGACCGGCACGACCCTGAACATTCAGTCCTTCATGGGCGCGATCATGGCCATCGGCGTGGCCACCGCGAATGCCATCTTGCTCGTGACCTTCGCCGAGCGCGCCCGGCGCGAGGGCAGCACCGCGACAGTCGCCGCCGTGGACGGCGCGAAGCATCGCTTGCGGCCCATCCTGATGACCAGCTTCGCCATGATCGCCGGCATGGTGCCGATGGCGCTGGCCCTGGGTGAAGGCGGACAACAGGTCGCGCCGCTGGGCCGCGCCGTGATCGGCGGGCTGACAGCGGCGACGCTGGCGACCCTGCTGATCCTGCCCTGCGCCTTCGCGGCGGTGCAGGCCAGGGCGGGCACACGCTCCGCCTCGCTCGACCCGGACGATCCGGAAAGCCCGCACTACGCAGTCGCCCGTTCGTGACCGCTTTATCCTCCACCCATGCGCCGACCGCCCCTCGGCCAGAGGCATGACCGATGACAGCTGTGATGCGCAACGTCAGCCTGGCAGGTTTCGTGGTGTTGCTGCTCGGAGTCGCCGGCTGCGGCAAACGCGGCCCGGCGGCGCCGCCGCCCGCGGCCGAAGCTCCCCGCGCCTCGGCGGTGACGCTGGTCAAACCGCAACTCCAGACGCTGCGTTGCACGATCGAGCAGCCAGCGCACATCGAGGCGTTCGAGGAAACGCCGCTGGTCGCGCGCATTGCGGGATACGTTGGCAAGGTCAACGCGGACATTGGCGACCGCGTGCGCAAGGATGACGTGCTTGCGGAACTGCACGTCCCGGAAATGGAGATCGAGCTACGGCAGAAGGAAGCGCTGGTTCGCCAGGCCGAGGCGGAATTGAAGCTCGCGAAGGACAGCCTGCCCCTGACCGAAGCCGAGGTCAAGCGCACGAAGAGCCAGGCGGAGCGTTTTGCGAAAGTCGGCGGCAACGGCGTCCTGGACCGGGAGAACATCGAGGAAACGCAGTACAGCTTCGAGGCCAGCAAGGCGCGGCTGGAAATGGCCCGTTCGGAAGTGAGCGTGCGCGAAGCCCGGCTGGCGGTGGCGCGCGAGAACCGCGATTTCGCCCAGGCCATGCTGCAATACCGCCTGGTACGCGCGCCGTTCGATGGCGTGGTCGTGCGGCGGCACATCGACACCGGCCATTTTCTGCAACCGGGCGCCGGAGCATCGGCCCAGCCGCTCTTCGTGGTCGCCAGCACGGGTGTGATGCGCGTCTTTGCCGATGTGTCCGAGGCGGAAGCGCCGCTGGTCAGCGATGGCTGCCCGGCGCGCATCCGGGTACAGACGCTCAAGGGCCAGGAGTTCGTCGGCAAGGTAACGCGCTCTAGCTGGTCACTGGATGCCCGCGCGCGGACCCTGCGCGTCGAGATCGATTTGCCGAACCCGCAAGGCGTGCTGCGGCCCGGCATGTATGCGACCGTCCAGCTGCACGCGGAGTTCTCGAATCGGCTGACGCTGCCGACCACGGCGGTGGCCAATCAGGGGGTGCAAACGGTCTGTTTCCAGGTGGTGGACGGCAAGACCGTCAGCGTGCCGGTGCAGACCGGGTTGCGCGCCGCCGGACTGGTCGAGGTGCTGAAGAAGCTACGCTTGCCCGCCAAGCCGGGCGAGACGGTCTGGGAAAACTTTACGGGTGAGGAAGCCTGCGTGCAGGCCGGGCTCGCCGGCCTGACCGACGGGCAGCCCGTCGAAGTGGCGGGCGGCGCGAAGTAATGCCGACTGAGCAGCGGCGGCAAGCTGGGCAAGCCGTGCCGCCGCATTCGGAATTGTTTGGTGAAGTTTGTGGAGTTGTCGCTGCACGATGCAGTCCGCCTGATTCCTGAGCACGGTGCGGTCGAATCAAACGGAACGAAGTGCGCAATCTGCGTCAAGGAGGACGCCGATGAATGCTCGATATTCCCACCGCACTGGCCGGTGGCCCTGGCCACTACCAGTGCAGGATCAAGGGACGAATTGCACAGCGCAACGCCATACTGGGTGCCAGGCCCACGGCTTTGCGTGGGCCTGGGACCCTCGGAAGCGGCCCATGCCCACGCACAGCCGTGGGCATGGCACCCTGACTTTCTCTGAGAACAGAAAGTCTGTTGCACTTGTCATAGGTTGCTTGCTGGCCCTGGCATCGGCGTTGGTCCTCTTACCGGCGGCCGCACAGGAACCCCGCGTTCCGGCCCAGTCCCCCGAAGCGCCGCGCGGCGTCGTGCCCGTCGCCTTCACACCGCCCGCGCTGGCAGGCGGCGACCGGCCCTATCCGATCAACCTGCCCACGGCCCTCCAACTCGCGCAGGCGAACAATCTCGATGTGGCGCTGGCCTCCGAGCGCATCCGCGTCGCCGTGGCGCAATTCGACCGCGCCAAAGTGCTCTGGCTGCCAACGCTGTACCTTGGCGGCGATTACTTCCGCCACGACGGCCAGATTCAGGACGTGGGCGGGCAAATTTTCGGAACGAGCAAAAGCAGCCTGATGGGCGGCGTCGGGCCGAGCATGGTATTCGCCGTCACGGATGCGATCTTCGAGCCGCTCGCCGCGCGCCAGGTAGTCAACGCCCGGCATGCAGCGCTGCAAGCCGCGTCGAACGATACGGCGCTGACGGTGGCCGAGTCCTACTTCGGCGTACAGCAGGCGCGCGGCGAACTGGCCGGCGCCGAGGATGCGCTGCGCCGCGCCGAGGAAGTGGTCCGCCGCGCGGACAAGCTGGCCCCTGACCTGGTGCCGAAGCTCGAAGCCGCCCGGGCGCGCACGGAACTGGCGCGCCGCCGTCAGTGGCTGCAAGTGGCCCGCGAACGCTGGCGCGTGTCCAGCGCCGAGCTGGCCCGCCTGCTGCGGCTCGATGCCACGGTGCTCGTCGAGCCGATCGAGCCGCCGTTCCTGCAAGTATCCCTGGTGTCGCCCGGCTGCCCAGTGGATGACCTGATTGCCCAGGCCCTGACCGCGCGCCCGGAACTGGCCGCGCAGCAAGCGCTGGTGCAGGCGACGCTCAAACGTCTGCGCGAGGAAAAGCTGCGGCCCTTGGTGCCCAGCGTGCTGCTGCGCGGCGCGGCGACGAACCCGGCCGGTACGCTGTCCAGCGGTGCGTTCGGCGGTGGACGCAACGACCGCATCGCCGATGGCAGCTTTCGCAATTCGCTCGATTTGCAGCTGATCTGGGAGTTCCAGAACCTGGGGCTCGGCAACCGCGCCCGCATCAACGAGCGCCGCGCCGAACTCGAAATCTCCACGCTCGAACTGTTCCGCACGCAGGACCGGGTGGCCGCCGAGGTGGTGCAGGCTCATGCCCAGGTGCAGTCGGCCGCGGCGCGCGTCGGCGAGGCGGAAAGCGGCCTGCGCGACGCGGTTGAATCCGCGGCGCAGAACATCGAAGGGTTGGGCCAGACGAAGCGCCTGGCGGGCAACATCGTGCTGCTGGTGATCCGCCCGCAGGAAGCCGTCGCGGCGGTGCAAGCACTGTCCCAGGCTTACGGCGACTACTACGGTTCGATCGCCGACTACAACCGTGCTCAATATCGGCTGTTCCGCGCGCTGGGCAACCGGCCCGAACCGGCCGGAGATCAGCCGGAGGGATGTGCCGAACCGGCGAAACCGGAGTGAGCGGTGGGGCATTTGCTAGTGCAAAATCAAGCGACCTGTTGCGCAAGGCAATACTTGGGTGGCACGTCCCTCGGTACTCCGAGGGCGTGGGGAGCGACTCGCACGCCCTCGGAGTACCGAGGGACGTGCCACCCAGCATTCCTTCGGGCAACATCCTATTTG
>JAEUIF010000692.1 GCA_016795185.1 Planctomycetia bacterium
AAGACCTGCTCGTCGTGCGGATACCGACGGGCTTCGGTCAACTCCGTGGCGGCTTCCCAGAGCCGGACCACCGGCTCCTCGCTGCCCGTGAGAATCGCGCTGCCGTCCAGGCAGAAGGCCGCTGCGTGAACGGCGGCCCGATGCTCCAGCGCTGGCCCCAGCGGTTGTCCCGTGCGCGTATCCCAGACCCGCACCGTGCGGTCCTCGCTGCCGGTGAGGAGGCTGCGGCCGTCCGGGCTGAAGGCCACCACGCGCACCGTGTCTTCGTGTTGCAGCGGCGCGTCGAGCAGCGGTTTCCCGGTGGCCGTGCTCCAGAGCTGCGCCGTGTAGTCCTCGCCGCCGGTGGCCACGGTAGCGCCATCCGGACTGAAGGCTACGGCTCGCACGCCCCAGCGGTGGTCGAGCGTGGCGAGCGGCGCGCCGCTGCGCACCTGCCAGAGCCGCACGAAATTGGCGCGGCCCTCTTCCTGGTCCGCGCCGGCGGTCAGCAAGACTTCGCCGTCGGGGCTGAAGCGCACCGTCCACAGCGGCATGCCGTGATCGAGCACCGCCACCGGCGCGGGTCGGAGCGTGGCTGCTTCCCAAAGATAGGCCCGGCCATCGGCGCTCGCCGAGGCGAGCAGTTGCCCATCCGGACTGAAGGCCAGGGCGGAGACCGTGCCTCCCTGCGCGGCCTGGCGCAGCAGTTTGCCGCTGCGCGTGTCCCAGAGTCGCAAGGTCTTGTCGGCGCTGCCCGTCGCCGCCGTGCGGCCGTCCGGACTGAACGCGACGGCCTGCACCGCGACAGCGTGCTTCCAGGGTGCGCCGTGGAGCCGACCCGTGGCGCTGGCCCACAGCCGGGCCTGGCCGTCGGCGCAGCCCGTGAGCACCAGTGCGCCGTCGGGGCTGAACGCGACGGCCCGCACTCCGTCCGGATGCGGGAAAGCTAACGGCGGCGCGGCGACCGCGTCGAGTTGCCAGAGACGCACGGTATGATCGTCCGCCACGGTCAGGAGCGACCGTCCTTCAGGATGGCAGAGCACGCTTTGCACCAGCGCGGGATGCGGCAGCGGGGCGCGCAGGGGCCGCAGCTGCTTGCTCCAGGAAGCCAGGTTGGCGCGCACGACGCGCTGCAAGTCGGCATCGCCGTCCGATGCCAGACTCAAGGTATGGGCCATCCAAAGCAAGCCGCGCGCCACATCGCCTTCCTTGCACAGCGTCTGCCCTCGGTCGAGGGCGAGAATCACGAGCAGCCGTTCGCGCTCGCGCCGCGACAACTCGGCGACTCGCCCTTGCCAGGTTACGAGCGACAGGGCCACGAACGTGACGACGGCCATCACTCCCAGCAGCGCGGCCAGCCCCGGCCGACGCCGCACCCATTTGAAGCCACGACCGAGGACCGAGATCGGCCGGGCGCTGATCGGCTCCCCGGCCAGCCAGCGCTCCAGGTCGTCGGCCAGGTCCGCGGCGGAGGCATAGCGCCGCTGCGGTTCTTTCTCCAGGCATTTCAGGCAGATCGTCTCCAGGTCGCGATCCGCGCGCGGGTTGATGGCCCGCGGCCGGGTCGGTTCGAGTTCCATGACCTGCAAGAGCGTGGCCATTGGCGACTCGCCCGCGAACGGCGGCCGGCCGGTCAAGAATTCGTAAAGGATCGCGCCCAGGCTGTAGACGTCGGCGGCCGTGGTCAGCCCCTTGCGCCCGGAGGCTTGCTCGGGCGCCATGTAACTCGGCGTGCCGACGATCGCGCCCGTCTGCGTCACGCCCTGCTCGGCGGCCACGCGCTTGGCCAGGCCGAAATCGGTGACGTGCGGCTTGCCGTCGGCGTCGAGCAGGATGTTCGCGGGCTTCAAATCGCGGTGCAGGATGCCGCGCTGATGGGCATAGTGAATCGCACGCGCCACCTGGACCAGCAGTGCCGCCGCCTGCCGCGGCGCTTGCCGCAGTTCATCTCGCTTGCCGGACAGGCTGCCGCCCTCGACCAGCTTCATGCTGAAGTACGGTTGCCCGGCGTGCTCGCCGACCTCGTAGATCGGAACGATGTGCGGGTGATCGAGACTGGCGGATGCCTCGGCTTCGGTTCGGAAACGAACCACTTCCTCGGCCGAGGCGAACTGCGCGGACCGGATCATCTTGAAGGCGACCAGCCGCTGAAGGCCCTGCTGCCGCGCCTTCCAGACGACGCCCATGCCGCCCGCGCCCAGCGGTTCGAGCAGCACATAATCGCCGATGGTTCGCGGCGCGCCAGTCGAGATTGGCACGGCGTCGATCAGGGCGGCCAGGTGGTGGGCATCGAGGACGGAGAAGCGCGCGGCGTAGTCGGCGGCGCGTACCGCGACGCCGTGCCGCCGTCGGTAGTGGGCATCGAGCACGGCCAACTCGGTCAGCAACTCGGCGCGCCGGGAGTCCGGCAGCGCATCCAGGTAATCCTCGATGGCGGGCGCGGCATCTGGACCGGAGGCCGCCTTCCAGGCCGCCTCGAAGCGGTCGCACTGCCGATCCAGCCATTGCGCCTGGGCCGCGCCTTCGTCCATGGTGGACGGCTCGCTCATGGGCGGGGCTCCGCTTCCCAGAGCGCGCGAATGCGTTTCAGCTTGCGTTCGATGGTGCGCGGGGCGCACTCCAGCCGGGCGGCGATGTCTTCGTTCGTGCCGCCAGCCAGTTTGTCGAGGGCGATGTCGCGCAGGGCGGGTTCGTCCAGCAACGCCAGCAACCGCTGGAACTCCTCGGCGACCTCGGCGGCGAAGGCCGGAGTGGGTTCCGCGCTGAGCAACTGTTCGACGCGAGCCTCGTCGTCGTGCGGCTGGCCGCCGCCGCGCTTCAGCCGGCGCTCGTCGCGCGCCAGGCGCAGCGCCTTGCGCGCCGTGATGACCATGAGCAAACGCCACAGGTCGGCGCGGTCGTCGAGTTGCGGAAAGCGGCCATCCTCGGCCGCGCGGTAGAAGGCGTCGAAAGCACTCAGGGCGACGTCTTCCTCGTTCGCGACCGGACGCGCCCGCCCGTGCAGCTTGTGGCGGGCCAGGCCGACGAGACGGTGAAAATAGCGATTCCACAGACGCTGGGCCGCGTCTCGGTTGCCCGCCTTCAGCTCGGCGATCCAGAGCGTTACCGATCCCGCAGGGCGCACGGAACCACACCTCACTGGGGAGTGCGTTTGCAACACCGGACGCAACGATTCTAGCGCCTGGGGGTCGGCACGCCAGGAAAAACCGGGCCCGACGCCGTGCCTTCATCGCGGAGCGCTGTCTTTGTCGTTGCTTGCCGAACAGCGACGGCTTAGCCTGTCACCGTGTCGCCATGCCAGCCGATCGCCTTCGCCGGCGCTGCCGCCGGCCGAGGATGTTTTGACCCTGGGTGTCCTCCGATGAACACCATGCGACCCACGGCGCCTACTGCGGGAGTCGCCGCGAGAACGATGGGCGTTTTGCTCCTGGGATGCGCAACCCTGGCCAGCGCGACCGGCTGCTCGTCACAACCCCAGGCGACCATTGCGGAGGGGCCGCTCAGCGCCGAACAAATCCAGGAAGCGCGGACTCAGGCCGAGATTGTCGTCCGGGCCAATCTGACCGGCCAGCACGACAAGGCTATCGAGTTGACCCATCGGAGCATTATCGCGCTAGTGGGCCGCGACCAGCTGGTGGCGGCTGCCCGGTCGGTGGCGAGGAGCATCAAGGACAATGGCTACGATCCGGACACGCTGGAGATCACCGTGGGCGAGCTAGGCGACCGCGCGACGGTCGAACGCGAAACGTTCGCGGTGATTCCGTTCACGGCAGTCTTGCAGAGCGCTGAGAGCAAACGGACCATTCCCAGCTTCCTGGTGGGGGTCTACGACAGCCGACGCCAGTCGTGGACGTTCATCGACGGAGAAGGAGTGAAGAACGGCAGCATTCGGAAGGTGCTGCCGAACTTTCCAACGTTGAAGATTCCCACGCTGCCCGAGCCGTCTACCGACAAGAATTGATCGCTTGCGTTCCGGATCAAGCCCAAGCCGCGCAGCGGAGGCTACTGGCCCGCGCCGGACACCCGAACGAACGCATCCAGGTCCGGGATCACCAGGGTGCCGTCCATGAGTTCGACCACGCCGCGCACCAGGGACGGTTCGAGCGACAGCAGTTCCGGCCGTGCCCGGTGCGGCACCGGCAAGCGCAAGAGCCGCAGCGCGGCTGCCACGGGAAACGCTAGCAGCGCGCCGGAAGTGCCCGCTTGCACCACCAGCATGCGCTGGGCTTCGCCGGCGCGGCTGGCTGGCAGCCCCAGACGCTCGTTCAGATCGAGCACCGCCACGGGCCGGTCGCGCCAACCGATCAGTCCGTGAACATATCGCGGCACGCCCGGCACGGAGGTCCACGGCAGCGGTTCCAGCACCTCCTGGACCTGTGCGATGCTCAGTCCAAACCACAGCGGACGCTGGCCCTGGCTCGGCAACGAAGTCGAGAACAGCACGAGTTGCCGGCTGCCCCCCGGCTGGAGCACCGATCCGAATGCCGTGTTCGGGCGACTCGCGGCGGCCGGGCCGGGGGCACAGGCGTCGGCAGCCGGTCCCCAGCGCGCCGGGTCGAGCACCAGTAGCAGTTCCCGGTCGGCTTGCAGCACACCCCGGAACGGCGCACGCGCGAAGTCGGCTCCCAGCGCCGGCAAGGGCAGCAAGGCATTGGCCGGCACGCGCTGAATCTGGGAAACGCGCTCGACGAGCAATCCCCAGGTCGCTCGCTGATCGTGCAGCACCACGATCTGCTGCCCGCTGGACGGGACCGCGTCCGTTTCCCCCAGTCGTCCGCGCGGACAGTAGACGGGCACTTCGCCGTTCGCGCCCGCGATGTGCCCCACCAGGCCCTCGTCCTCGCGCCCGCCGCGCCGCCGCAGCTGATCCGCGCGGACGATGGTCCGCACGTGCGCCAGGTCGAGGCCGAAAGTCGCCCGGCCCACGCCGCAGCGCAGCAGTTCGAGCGCCGCCGAGGATGCTGCTTGACTGGCCATGATGCAGGGCTCCTTCAGGTTTCAGGTCGCCGATCGACGACGCTTGCCATTCGTCCGCAGCGCTCCAAGAGCCGGGCGATCTCCCCCGGCGCCGCGACCCAGTCCACCACGCCGCGATCGACGGCTTGCTGCGGCATGCCATTGACGACGCAAGTGGCCGCGCTCTGGGCGAAAGTCTCGCCGCCGCGCGCGCGAATCGCCGCCAGGCCCAGCGCCCCATCGCTGCCCATGCCGGTCAGCACCACGCCGCGGGACCGCGCTCCGTAGACCTCGGCGGCCGATTGCATGGTGGCGTCGATGGATGGACAGTGACCGCCGATCTTCGGCCCTTGCACCAGCTCGACGTGCCCATTCGGGCCAATCAGCAAGTGGTAGCCGCCCGGCGCGACCAGCACCCGCCGGGGCAGCACGCGCTCGCCGTGCTCGGCTTCCTTGACGGCCAAAGGAAGTTGGCGGTCGAGTTGTTCGGCCAGCACGCGCGTGAAGCTGGCCGGCATGTGCTGGACGACGATGACGGCCGAGGCGAAGTCCGCCGACAGGCCGCCGAGCAACTCCCGCAGGGCGCTCGGCCCGCCGGTGGACGCGCCGACCACCACCACGCCGCCGGGATCGCGCCGGGGCCGGGGCGCGCCGGCCGCGGTGGGGCGATGCAAAGGTTGCGGCAAGGAACGCACGACCTTGATGCGCGCCGCCAGGCGGACCTTGTCGATGAAATCCTGCCGCCAGAGCTGGGGATTCGTCGTGGCTCCGGGCGTGAACTTCGGGATGAAATCCACCGCGCCGCGTTCGAGCGCTTGCATCGTGGCCGACGCCGCGCGCCGGCCGACGCCGCTGACCAGCAGCACCGGCGTCGGCGTCCGCTGCATGATCGCTTCGAGCACCTGCAAACCGTCGGTCCCCGGCATGTCCACGTCGAGCGTCACGACCTGGGGCCGCAGCTGCCGGGTGCGTTCGAGGGCCTGCGCGCCGTCGTGGGCCGTGCCGACCACCTGCAAACCCGGCGCGGATTGCAAGTGGGCCGTGAGCAGCCGGCAGACGAACGGTGAATCGTCCACCACCAGCACCGTGATCGGCTCGTTCATACCGCTTCCGTGGCCGAGGGCGAAGCGTTACGCGGTGACGCCCTGCCGCTCGCGGCTCGCGGCCAGCCGCCGAATCAGGTCGAGCAGCGCTTCGTCCTGGTACGGCTTGACGACGTAGTCCGTCGCGCCCAGTTGCAGCGCCTTGCGGCGGTGCTTTTCGCCAGCGCGCGAGGTCACCATCACCACAGGCAGGTCGCGATAGGCCGCCTGGCCACGCAGCGTGCCCAGCAGTTCGTAGCCGTCCATGCGTGGCATCTCGATGTCCAGCAGCACCAGGTCCGGCGGCGTCGCCGATTGCTGCAACTGTTCGAGCGCCTCCAGGCCGTCCTTGGCGATGATGGGCTGCCAGCCGGCTCGCTGGATCAGGTGCGACATCACCCGGCGCACGCTGGGCGAATCGTCCACGATCATGACCGACAGCGCGGCGCGGGAACGGAGTGTGGGCGCGGCGGGCAGGCTGGTCGTTCGACCACCCAGTGCCGACTTGACCGGCCGCCCGAGTTCGGCGGGATTCAGGATCAGCACGACGCTACCGTCGCCCATCAGGGTCGCGCCGCTGACGGCCCGCACCCGTCGCAGGTGGTTGCCGAGGTTCTTGATGACGATCTCCCGCCCGCCTAGCAGGTGATCGACTTGCAGCGCCACCAGCCGGCCCGCGGCTTGCAGCACCAGCACGGGCGGACGGCGCACCGATTCATCAACCGGCTGCTTCAGGTTCAGGACTTCGCCCAGGTCCAGCAGCGGATAGACCTGCTCGCCGACGCGCACCACGGGTTCCCGGCCGATGCTCTCCGGGGCACCGCGTTCGATCCGCAGGATTTGCCGTACCGCGTCGAGCGGCACCGCGAAGGTCTCCTGACGGGACTTGACCAGCAAGGCGCGGGCGATGGCCAGCGTCATCGGCAGGCGGATCGTGAACGTGGTGCCCTGGCCCGCCTGCGACTCGACGCCCACCTGGCCCTTCAACTTGTGGACCTGGGCCTTGACGATGTCGAGCCCCACGCCGCGCCCGGAGATCTCGCTCACGGTGCGGGCGGTGGAGAATCCCGGCAGGAACACGAACTGGAACAGCTCGTCGTCGCTCAGGCGGGCGGCGTCACTGGCGGTGGTGAGCCCACGGGCGATGGCGGCGGCGCGAATCGCCTCGGCGTCCAGGCCACCGCCGTCGTCGGCGATCTGCACCACCACCTGGCTGCCCTCGTGATAGGCGCTCAGCCGGATGACGCCGCGTGCCGGCTTGCCCCGCGCGGCGCGCGCTTCGGGTGCTTCGACTCCGTGGTCCACGGCGTTGCGCAGCAGATGCAGCAACGGGTCGGCCATCTCTTCCAGCACGTTCTTGTCCAGCTCGGTGCTTTCGCCCTCCAGCACCAGTTCCACGTCCTTGCCGCGCTGATGAGCGACGTTGCGCACGGTGCGGTGCAGGCGGCTGGCCAGCATGGCGAACGGCACCATGCGCAGGCGCATCAGCTTGTCTTCGATCTCGCTCGACAGTCGCGCTTGTCGATTGAGGTAGCTCTCGAAGTCGCCGGTGAGGTGCCCCAACTCGCCGGCGGTCGTCTGAATGTCGCTGGTGGTTTCGCCCAGCTCGCGGGAGATCAGGTGAAACTCGGTGTAGCGGTCGAACTCCAGGTCGTCAAAGCCGTGGCCGTGAGCGAGACCGGCCAGGCGATTGACCGGCGCGGGCGTATGGCCGTTACCGTTCGCGCGGCCATTCTCCGCGGCCATCCCCGTCGGCGTGTAGGTCAATCGCGACTTGGCCAGGGCGCTCGCTTCGTACTGGCTTTCCAGCTTGTACGACACGCGACGCAGTCGTTCGGTACTGGGCTGCAACTCGGTGAGCTGCCGGTGGAAATCGGCGATGCGCTGCTCGAAGCCGGTGCGATTGATGACCAGCTCGCCGACCAGCTTGACCAGCTCGTCCAGGCGTTCCAGGGGAATGCGCAGAAACTGGCCGCTGGTGCGCGCCGGGGCCGCAGCCGGGGTGCGCTCCGGGCGAACGGTCGGTTTCTTCACGGTGGATGCGGGCGAGGGGATCGCTGCCGTGGGCGCGTCCAGCCATTCCACGCCGGGCAGGGCGGGTTCGGCCGGCGACCGTTCGCTGACCGGCGCGACGGCTTCCTGGGGAGATACCACGGCCGCAGCGCCGCCCAGCAGCTGGGCATAGCGTTCATACAGCCCGCGCAGCAGCGCGCGGTCGATCTTGCCGGACGCCATGTCCTCCAGCGCGTCCGTCGAGCTGAACAGCAAACGTACCACTTCGGGTGAAGCGGCTTCTCCGCCTTCGTACATACGGTCGAGCAGGTCTTCCATCCGGTGGGCCAGCTCGGTGATGGTCTGGAAGCCGACCATGCCCGCGGAGCCCTTGAGGGTATGGGCGCTGCGGCGCACCTCTTGCAAACACTCCTTGTTGTCCGGTTGCTGTTGCAGCACCGCCAGCTGCGTGCCGATGTTCTTGAGGTGGTCTTCCGCTTCGAGGGCGAAGACCTCGAGCAGTTCGGGCGACACACCGTCCGTCTCGGACGGTTCGGCAGACGCTTCCGGTGCGGACAGCCCGTCGCTGGATTCCTCCGAGGCGCAGGGTTCTGCGACTTCATCCGGGAGTTCGGGAACGGCCGGCAGTTCGTCCATCGGGCCGCCGCGCAGCTGGCGGAAGATGCGGGTCGCTTGCGCCTCCACGGCGGTTTCGTCAAGACGACTGTCGAGCAGGCCGTCCAGATGGACGGCGATCAGGTCCGTCGCCTGCTCCAGCAAGCTGATGGCTTCCGCTTCGGGGGGGAGCTTGCCCGCGCCCAGATCGTCCAGGGCTTCCTCCAGCTGCCAGGCCAGACGGCTCAGGCTGTCCAGGCCAAGCATGGACGCGGAGCCCTTGATCGTATGGGCATGGCGAAACGCCTGTTCGAGCACTTCCGGGCCGCGCGCCGGGTCGGCACCGAAGGCGGCCAACCCCTCGCGGATGGGCGGCAGGTAGCCGCGCGCTTCCTCCACGAAGAACGCGAGCACTTCACGATCGACCTGATGCGGCATGGGTAAGGCTCCCCCGAACTGGACCGTCGAGCATCAACCGTTGCGGCGATAGACCAGCACGTCGTTGCGCGCCAGCGGTTCGAGACCGGGCAGGCGCGTGCCGACCAGTTCGGCCGGTCCCAGGAACAGGCAGCCGCTGGGCCGCAAGCAGGCGCCCAGCTGGTGGGCAATGCGGCGGCGGTCGTCGGCCGCGAAGTAGATCAGCACGTTCTGACAGAAGATCACGTCCTGTGGCGGCAGTTCGTAGGTGGCGGCGTCGAGCAGGTTGCACGGCCGGAACTCGACTGCCGCGCGGAGGGCCGCAGCCACCTCCACGGTGCCATCGCCGAGCGCGCGGAGATACCTTTCGCCGCAAACTGCGGGCAATTCGCGCACCTCGTAGGGCTTGTAGCGTCCGCGTCGGCCGCGTTCGAGATTGCTCAGGCTGAGGTCCGAGCCGGTCACCCGTGCTTTCCAGGCGCGCGCCCCGGCGGTTTCGGCGAAGGCCATCGCCAGGGAATAGGCTTCCTGCCCCGTCGAACAGCCCGCGCTCCAGAGGTGCAGACAACGTTCGCCCTGAGGATAGCGCAGCCGCATCAACTCGGGCAGGATGGTTTCCCTCAGCACCGCGAACGACGGGCCGTGGCGGAAGAAGCTGGTCTCCTTGTTGAGCAGGGCGTCGAGCAGCAGCAACCATTCGGCGTCGCCGTTGCCGCCGCGCGACACGGCATGGTAGTAGTCGGTGCAGCTCGCCAGGCCGCGACTCATCATCCGGCCGTGCAGCGCCAGGCGCAACACGCGCAGCCGGCCGTCCGAGAAAGTCAGGCCGCAGCGCTGGCGGATCAGTTCCAGCCAGAGTGCCTGCTCGGCGGCGGTCAACTCGGGCAGGCTAGTTGTTTTGGCGGCGAGCATCCGCGCTGCTTCCTCG
>JAEUIF010000802.1 GCA_016795185.1 Planctomycetia bacterium
CAGACCGTGGGTTCAAGGAGTTGACACATGCGTTTTCCGCTGTCGCTGACGACCAACATGGCGGGCTACATGGTGCGCAAGAAGCTCTCGGGGGAGAAGCGCTTTCCCCTGGTGCTGATGCTCGAACCGCTGCACGCCTGCAACCTGACCTGCACCGGCTGCGGCCGGATTCGTGAATACTCGCAGTCGATCAAGGAAAAGCTCTCGGTCGCGGAATGCCTGCACGCCGTGGACGAGTGCGGCGCGCCGATCGTGTCGATCTGCGGCGGCGAGCCGATGATTTATCCGGAGATTGGCCGCCTGGTGCGGCTCATCCTGAAGCGCAACAAGAATATCTACCTCTGCACCAACGGCATGTTCATCAAGAAGAAACTACACGAGTTCCGCGCCACCAGCCGCTTCTTCTTCAACGTTCATCTCGACGGCATGGAAGAAACCCATGATCGGTGCGTCGAGCGCGACGGCGTCTTCCGTGCCGCGGTCGAGGGCATCAAGGCCGCCAAGCAAGCCGGCTTCCTGGTGTGCACCAATACCACGGTCTTCAAGGAAACCGACATCGACGAACTCGACGCGCTGTTCTCCTACCTCACGCGCCTGGGCGTCGATGGCTTCATGCTCTCTCCCGCGTACTGCTACACGGCGGTGCAGGAAACCAATCCGCAAGGCGCGGCGGAGATCTTCATGACCCGCGACGACGTGCGCGCCAAGTTTCAGCAGATCGAAAAGCTGTACCACAAGTACAAGCTGGCGTCGTCACCGATCTACCTGGAGTTCCTGAGCGGCAAACGCGAGTTGCAATGTACCGCCTGGGGCAATCCGACGCGCAACGTGAAGGGCTGGAAAGGTCCGTGTTACCTGATTACCGACCAGCACCACGCCACGTTCCGCGACTTGATGGACAACACGCCGTGGGAGAACTATGGCCGCGGCAACGACCCGCGCTGCGATCATTGCATGGTCCACTGCGGCTACGAACCGTCGGCGGCGCTGGGCGTCAACAAGAAGTTCGGCGACACGCTGAAGATGATGATGTGGCAAATGATGTGAGCGTGGGTCGTTACAGGCCAAACAAAGAACTGATAGCCGTCAGCTTGTAGCTGACGGCTATCAGTTCTTTGCGCTATAGCGAAGTCGCAATTACACCAGTTCGGCAATCGGCTGGCCGCCGTCGATCATCGGCACCGGACGGCCCGTCGGATCCTTGAAGTGCAGGTCCTGCGGCAGCCCCAGCACGTTGAAGACGGTCGCCATCAGGTGTTGCGGGGAGATTGGCTTGGACTTCGGCACTTCCGCCTTGGCGCTCGATTCACCAACGACCTGCCCCATCTTCAGACCGCCGCCGGCCAGTGCCAGCGTCGAGAGCGGAGCCCAGTGGTCGCGGCCCGCGCCGTTGTTGATGCGCGGCGTCCGGCCGAACTCGCCGGTGATGACTAGCAAGATATCCTGGTCCAGCCCACGGTCGGCGGTGTCCTGCACGAAGGCCGACACCGCGCGGTCCACCTGCGGCCCGAGCCGGTTCATGGCCTGGCCGATGTTGCCGTGCATGTCCCAGCCGCCGAAATTGAGCGTGACGAAGCCGACGCCTGCCTCGCACAGCCGGCGGGCGGTCAGCAGCTGCTGGCCGAGACCAGGGCCGTAGGCGTCGCGGGTCTTCGGGTCTTCACGGGTCACGTCGAACGTTTCGCGGGCACGGCTCATGATGAGGTCGAATGCCTGCGCCTCAAAACTGTCCAGCCCCGTCATCAGGCCCGTCTGGTCGATGTCGCGGTTGACCTGGTCGAAGCTCTTCAGCAGCGAACGGCGGTCGCTCAGGTTGTCGAGCCCGACCTTCAAGTTCATGTTGTTGCGGGCGTTGCCGCCCACGTCGAACGGGGCGTACGGCGCTCCGAGCCAGGCCGGGCCGTCGCCGAGGATGCCATTCAAGCGGACGTAGGTCGGCAGGCCGGTCTGCGCGTTATTCGCGCCGCGGTGCCGGGCCAAGATCGCGCCCATACCAGGCTTGTTGGCACCCATGCCGTTGTCGGCTGCCGCGAAGTTGTAGCCCGTCATCACCCAGTGGGTGCCGCCGCCGTGGCCGGAGTTGCTGTGCGCGAAGGAGCGCACGAAGGCCATCTTGTCCGCGACGGCCGCCATCTTGGGGAAGACGCCGCCCAGTTCGATGCCGGCGACGTTGGACTGCACCGCACCGACGACGCTGCGGAACTCGGCCGGGGCCGACATCTTGGGATCGAAGGTTTCAACGTGGGTAGGACCACCGCCCAGCCAGAGCCAGACGACGGAAGTGTTTTTCGTGGTTTGCCCCTGGGCAGCCGCCGCGGCGCGTGCCCGGAGCAGGTTCGGCAGGGTCAGGGAGGACAGACCCAATGCGCCAACCTTGAGGAAGTCGCGGCGCGTGGTACCGTCACAGTCGATCCCCTTGCGGGATCCAAGCAGATTGAACATGGCAGGCTCCTGGTTCAGCCCGCGCGCCCTTGCCGGAAGCGGCCTGTCAAGGTGGGGGGAAGATGAGGCCGGGTGCAAGTGGCGGGCAACACCAAAGTGGAGGACACTACTGGAGCTTACGTCAGTTTTCCGGACGGGTCAATCGATTTTGGATTTTGCCTGGCAGCGGACCCCACTTTAGCGGCTGGGTCTCGCCTTTGTGCTTGCGGCCTTGGTTCGGGCGACGTAGTTTGGTTACTGGTTCAGCGCAAGTCTCCGACAACCCTTCAGGTGTTCATGTCAGCCAAGCGGAACCGTACCCGGAACGGGACGGCGGAACAGCAGCCTACCGAAGTCAAACCGCGCAACATCCTGGCCATCGATATTGGCGGGACCAAGGTCAAACTCTTGCTCAGCGGGCAGGCCGAACCGCGCAAGGCGCCTTCCGGCAAGCGATTCACGCCTGCCGCGCTCGTGGCCACGGTGCGCGAGTTGGCCGCCGACTGGCAGTTCGACGGTGTCTCGATCGGTTACCCCGGCCTGGTGGGCAACCACGGGCCGCGCTGTGAACCGGGCAACCTCGCCCCTGGGTGGGTCGGCTTCGATTACGCCGCCGCTTTCGGCTGCCCGGTGCGCATTGCCAACGATGCCGCCATGCAGGCGCTGGGCAGCTACGACAGCGGTCGCATGTTGTTCGTCGGTCTCGGGACCGGACTCGGCTCGGCCCTGATTGCCGATCACGTCATCGTGACGCTGGAACTGGGCCAGATGCCCGCCCACCAGGGGCCGACGTTGGGAGAAGTGCTGGGCCGAACCGGCTTCAAGAAGCTCGGCAAGAAGCGCTGGCGCGACGCGGTCAATCGCGTGTTGCCATCCTTGATGAAGGCATTTGTGGCCGACTATGTCGTGGTCGGCGGCGGCAATTCCAAGGAACTGAAGCAACTGCCACACGGTGTCCGCATGGGGCATAACCTGACGGCGTTCCGAGGCGGCTTCCGCCTCTGGAACGTGGAGGATGTGCCCACCTTGGCCGCCGACGGCGAGCATTCCGTGCCCGCGCCGCCACCGCCGGTCGAGTGGCGCGTGCTCTGATGTGGTTCGGGAAGGCTTTTCCTGATCGCGCGCACCGCCGCCGCCTTTACGAACGCCAACCGCAACTGCTCCGCTCCTCATCACCAGCAAGGTAGGCCAGGGTGGCGTCGGCCGCCGGACGCGGACAGGACCAGACCAGGAAGAAGCACGCCTGGCGGACCCAGCGCTGCGCGGGGTGGCCGCGCAAAAAGCCCGCGCCCTTGCTGGCGGTCAGTGCCGCCTGCGTGGCGCGCAACACCAGCGAATTGGCCCGCGCCCGCAGCGCGGCTGCTTGACCAGTCGCGCTGCCCGTTGCCAGCGCGAGCAATACTGCCCAGAGTTTTCCCCGAGTTTGTTCGAGCCGTTCGGCGGTAGGCCGCAGCTCGGACCGGTGGACTGCCTCGCGTTCGAGATGGGCGATGGCGGCGCGGCCTAAACCCAATGCCAGGCAGGAGGTTTCCAGCCCGCCGGGGCCGCGCCCGCCGCCCATCACTTGCTCCGCCGGCCCAGCCAGCAACCAACGGCGATCGAGCTCGACGCCCTGGCAACGCAACTCCGCCGTCAGCGAACCTTGCAGCGCCATCAAGGGCAGCGGCGGTCCAACTTCGACCCCCGGATAAGTTGTTGGCAGCACTGCCAGCACTTGCCGGCGGTCGGACAAGGCTGCGCCGATGACCACATGGTCGGCCTGCGCAGCGCCCGTCACCCAGGGAATCGTCCCGTCGAGCAGCAAGCGATCGGCGTGCAGTTCGGCGCGCAGGGCTGGCGCGCCGTGCTGCCGAGAGGTCGTCAATTGCGAGAGGCCGACGGTGGCATAACGTCCGCCGCAAGCCAGTGGTCGCAGCAACTCGCGACAGAGCGCCGCGTTCGCGCTGTCAGCGATCCGCCGCACCGCCGCTTCGCGCTGGCTCAGGATGAATGACGTGGTCAGGCAGCCAGCCGCCAGCTGGGCGTAGCCATCGAGTAACTCGCTCACGGGGCGGTCCTGCCCGCCGTACTCGGTCGAAATCGACCAGCCCAGCACCCCGGCTGCACGCAGGGGGTCCCAGGACTGCGCGGGCCACATTGGCTCCGTGTCCGCGACTTCCGCCGCACCGTCAAGGGCTGCGGTCAGCTCGGCGAGCGAAGTAGTGTGCTCCATGTCGATCCCTGCCCCAGTGACGAAGTGCCGTTCTCATTCTTTCAGCGCCTGGCCCGACTGGCAACGCGCCGTAGTGGATTCCGCTGGCTTCGGAATTTTCCGAACCTGGGATTCAGGTCGCCTGGAGAGCCTGGTAAGATACGCAAGCTGGCAAGTACGCAGAAGGAAGCTGGCTATCGGTAAGCGGCGCAGGACGCATCGTTCGCGTGGACTGCGGTTTCTTGGCCAAGTGCGCCGCAATAGTGGGGTTCTGTTCCCACGCTCCTGGACTGGCGTCTAGCCTCCATTTCTGTCATCAGCCGGCGCTGTGGAATCTCCCATCCAGTTCAGGTACGGAACTGGCCGAAGCGGAGCCTCGGGGATGGACCCATGCGCGAGTTCCTGGAAGACCTCATGCAGCGCGGCCTGGCTCAAGGGAACCTCCTGGGATTGCTCAATGTCCTGATCGGTCGACGTATCGCGCGCGCCGACGGGAGTACCATTTCGGCTGGCCTGACCTGGCGCGAGACCGCCGGCTGGCTGAAGAAGCTGCGCTGGGACAAGGACGCCGTCGTCGAACTCGGACTCGACCCCGCCCAGTTGCCCATCCGCGACCGCGAGCGTTACTGGTACAGCGCCATCGGCCAGGCCCATGTCGATTCTCCCCAGGCCGTGGAGGCTGGCGACAAGCTTGCCGCAGCGCTGCGGGCCGCCGGGTACGTCGTCAAGTAATCGCCAATTCCGCGCTGCCGATTGCATCGCGTTTCTCCACCAGTCTATAATGCAGCCCACCGCGACGCGCCGTACCTCCAGCGAGGATTCCCCCATGTTCGATGCCGTTCGCTTCGACCGCCGATCATTTCTCCGGGTCGGGACCGCCGGCCTGGCCGGACTGGTATTGAATCCCGTCCGGGGTCAGGACAAGAACGACAAGAAACCGACCCAATTTCAGATCGCCTGCATGACGCTGCCCTATTCGCAGTTTCCGCTCGACCGCGCTCTCAGCGGCATCAAGGGGGCGGGCTACCAGTTCGTGGCCTGGGGCACCAGCCACAAGGAAGCCGACGGCAAGAATGTCCCCGTGATGGCCGCCGACGCACCTGCCGAGCAAGCGAAATCCCTTGGCAAGAAGTGCCGCGACATGGGCCTGGAACCGCTGATGATGTTCTCCGGCATCTATCCGGAGAACCCGAAGGCCCCGGAAGTATTGAAGCAGCGCATCCTGCAAGCGGCGGCGGCGGGCATTCCGCAGGTGCTGACCTTCGGCCATACCAAGGGCGGCAACAAGGAACTCTGGCTTGAACGCTTCCGCGCGCTGGCCCCGCTGTGCAAGGACAACAACGTGCTGCTGGTCGTCAAGCAGCACGGCGGTGAAACCGGGACGGGCGAGGCGTGCGCCGAGATCACGCGCCAGATCAAGCACGACTTC
>JAEUIF010000809.1 GCA_016795185.1 Planctomycetia bacterium
AATTCGGCCATCGCAGCGCGCTAGCTGGGTCAGCGGCTTTCTGCTCGGCCTGGCGTTTCACCTGCGCATGATCGAAGCGCGCAAGCAACCCGAAACCAGCGGTTGGCTGGTGCGTCTATCGCCGACGGGCCGCTGGTTGCTGGGCATCGGTGAAGCACCGCCCGCGCCGCCGGTGTTTCCGCAAACGCTGCTCGTGCAGCCCAACCTGGAAATCGTCGCCTATCGCCAGGGGCTGACGACCAGCCTGATCGGCAAGCTGAGCCGCTTCGCCGCCTGGAAGAACCTGGGCGCTGCATGCACGTTGCAGCTGGAACCGAACTCGGTTTACCGCGCGATGGAAGCCGGCATGACCTTGCCGGGCATCTTGCAAACGCTGGAACGGCACGGCAGCAAGGCGGTGCCCACGGCGGTCATCGATTCGCTGCGCACCTGGTCGGACAAGCGCGAACGACTGACCATCTACCCTGCCGCCACGCTGTTTGAATTCGCCACGGCGGACGATCTGACGACGGCCCTGTCGCGCGGCTTGCCTGGCATCCGCATCACCGATCGACTGGCACTGGTCACGGGCGAAAGCGGCGTGGATTTCCGCCATTTCCGCCTGATCGGCACGCGCGACTATGGCTTGCCGCCGGAGAAGTGCGTCGAAGTCGATGCCGATGGCGTGACGCTGAGCATCGATCCGACCCGCTCCGACTTGCTGGTGGAAACGGAACTCCTGCGCTTCGCGGAGTCTACGGACACTCCCGGCCGCGACGGCCGCCGTCAGTTCCGCCTGACGTTCGCTTCGCTGGCCTCGGCGCGCGAAAGCGGCCTGGGGGTGCGCGGCCTGGAAGAGTGGTTCAGCCAGCGCACCGGACTGATGCTGCCCGCCGCCGCCCGACTGCTGTTGACGGCCAGCCAGATGTCCGGCGTTGATCTGCGCCGCCGGCTGGTGCTGCATGTCGCGAGCGCGGAAATCGCCGACGGCTTGCAGCAGTGGCCGCAAACCCGCTCGTTAATCGACGAACGCCTCGGCCCCACCTTCCTGGCCGTGGCCGAGGAACACGCCGAGGAACTGCGCAAGCGGTTGCAATCCCTCGGCATGCACATCGAAAGCTAAAGGCACACGACAGCCGCCAGGAGTATCGACCTGCCGGCTGTGTTACAATGCGCAAGGATTGACGTGTTTTGGGAGCAGCAGCCATGTCCACGGCTTCGGTCGTCAAAAAAAACGACTACCCCACCACGGACGGACGCCCCATGGCCGAGACCGACATCCACCGCGACGACATGCACGACCTGATCGGGTCGTTGAAGAATTTCTTCGCGTTCGACCCGCTGGTCTACGTCTCCGGCAACCTGCTGCTGTACTACGTGCCCGGCAACAAGCGCAAGCACGTATCGCCGGACGTGTTCGTGGTCAAGGGCGTCGAGAAACGCTTACGCGATAATTACCTGCTCTGGGAAGAAGGCAAGGGCCCGGATGCCGCCATCGAGTTGACCTCGTCGTCCACGCGCGCCGAGGACACCAAGAAGAAGTTCCTGCTCTATCAAGATGTGTTGAAGGTGCCGGAGTACTTCCTGTTCGACCCGAAGGACGACTACCTCGATCCGCCGCTGCAAGGGTATCGGCTGGTCAAGGGTAAGTACGCACCGATTCGTCCGGTCCTGGGCCGCTTGCCCAGCACCGTGCTGGGGTTGCACCTCGAACGGCACGGACATGAATTGCGGTTGTTCGATCCTCGAAACAATCGGTGGCTGCCAACTCCGGCCGAAGCCGCCAAATTGGCGGCGGCTGACTTACGCGAATCCGAGATCATTCGATTGAAACAAGAAGCCGAAATCGCCAAGCTGCGATTGGAGAACGAGTTGTTGAAACGCGGGTCCGCGCCGCATTCCTGATCGACCGCCATTCACTGAGATTCACCATGCACTACGCACGTTCCTGGCGGTTCATTTTCGATAGTCCTCACTGGCTGACCAACTTGCTCCTGATGGTGCTGTGCGGCTTCGTGCCAGTGCTGGGGCCGCTGGTCATGCTTGGCTACCACTACGCCGTGGTCCAGTCCTTGCATTTGAGCCGCGATGCTCGTTACGAGGACTTCAACTTCGACCGCCTGATGGCCTACCTGATGCGCGGCGTCTGGCCGTTCTTGCTGCATCTGATCGTCATCTTCCCGCTCATGCTGACAATGCTGCTGATCTGGGGCATTGGCGCTGGCCTGGCGGCTGCGCTGGTGACCGAAACCAACGCCGCCGTGGTCGTGCCGCTGCTGATCGGCGCGGCCATGATTGTCTACCTGGCGACGCTTTTTGTCGCGCTGCTGATCGTGGTGCCGATGGAACTGCGGTTCGGGCTGGCACAGGAGTTCGCGCTCGGCGCGGCGTGGGAGTTCGGCAGCGATTTTCGTCGCCGGGTGGGACGGGAACTGGCCTGGTCGCTGGTGTACAACTTTCTGATGGGGCCGCTGGTGTTGTTCGCTGGCGCGTTGGTCTGCTGCGTCGGCATGTATCCCGCCAACGAATGGCTGCTGCTGTCGCACTATCACCGGGTCGGCCAGCTGTACCAACTCTACCTCGAACGCGGCGGCACCGAAGTGCCGCTCCGCGTTGAAGCAGCCTGATTCGACTGCACCTAGTGCATCGTCAAATGGGATTATGCCCGAAGGAATGATGGGTGGCACGTCCCTCGGTACTCCGAGGGCGTGGG
>JAEUIF010000812.1 GCA_016795185.1 Planctomycetia bacterium
TCCTGGCATTCTCCGCAACTTCCCGGAGAATGCGAACCCGTCCAAGACCATCATCCGAGCAGGAGCCACCGCATGCGCTACATCGTCGGATACCTGGGAATCGCCGTGGGCTGGCTGGGGGTCGCATTCATGACCGCGAACGCCGAACAAGCCGCCTTGAAGGCAACCATTGAAAAGTCCGAGTTCGGCAAGACCGCCGATGGTCAGACCATCGAGTTGTTCACACTGACCAACGCGAACGGCCTGAAGGCGAAGATGATCAACTACGGCGGCATCATCACCGAATTGCACGTTCCCGACCGCGACGGCAAACTGGCCGACGTGGTCCTCGGCTTCGACAACGCCAAGGACTACCTGGCCGGGCATCCCTTCTTCGGCTGCATCACCGGGCGCGTCGCCAACCGAATCGCGAAGGGCAAGTTCACGCTGGAGGGGAAGGAATACAAGCTGGCGACCAACAACGGCCCGAACCACCTGCACGGCGGCGTGAAGGGTTTTGACAAGCAACTCTGGAAGGCCGAGATCATTCCGGCCCTGTACGGCGTGGCCGTGAAAATGACCTATACCAGTCCGGACGGTGAGGAAGGCTACCCCGGCAATTTGAAGACCGAGGTGACCTACACGCTCGACGACAAGAACGCCTTGAGGATCGACTACTCGGCCACCACGGACAAGGCGACCCCGGTCAACCTCACCAATCACACCTACTTCAACCTGGCTGGACCGGCAGCCGGCGACGTCCTCGGTCATGAGGTGCAGATCGAGGCCGACAAGTACACACCCACCGACGACACCCTGATTCCGACTGGCAAGATCGAGCCGGTGAAGGGCACGCCGCTCGATTTCACCACGCCGCTGACCATCGGTTCGCGCATCAAGGAACTCAAGGGCCAGCCGGTCGGGTACGATCACAACTTCGTGCTGTCGAAGAAGGAAGGCGCGCTGGCACTGGCGGCGCGGGTGCGCGAGCCCAAGAGTGGCCGCGTGCTGGAAACCTTCACCAAGGAACCCGGCGTGCAACTCTATACGGGCAACTTTCTCGACGGCAAGGTCAAGGGCAAGAGCGGCGTCGTCTACAACCAGTACCAGGGCTTCTGCCTGGAAACCCAGCACTTCCCGGATGCGGTGAATCAGCCGAACTTCCCGTCGATCATTCTCCAACCGGGGAAGACTTACTCCACAACGACCGTCTACAAGTTCTCCACCAAGTAATGAGAAAAGGCCGCTGGCGGGTTAGTACTACCGCCAGCGGCCATTTACAAACTCAGATCAAAAACTCTACCGGCCTGGCCGCTTCGCATCCACCCAGGGGAACGGTGTGGCGACTTCGACCGGCTTGGTCGAGACCTTTTCGCCCAGGATGTTCTCGAACACGGTGCCGTAGACCAATTCGATCTTTAGCATGGAGTGAGCGGCCATCAGTTGGTGGACCCGGCCCTGGGTGCCCAGCGCCCAGGCCCCACCCTTGCGGTCGCGGACGGCGGCGTCGGCGTTCTCACCCCGGCCCGCTTCCTTGGCTTGCAGACGAAAGGTCACATCTGGCCCTTCGATGGGCGGCGGCGGCAGTTTCGGGGCCAGCGGGCGGCCCGACGGATCGTTGTAGGTCAGGGCGCTGTTGCTGTCCTGCACGTCCGGCGGATCGAAGGTCACGGGTTCGACCACCAGGCCGTATTGCTGCCGGAGTCGTTCGGCATGCATCTTGCGGAAGGCGGCCTTGAACTTGGCGCCGTCATTCTTGGCCTCGGCAATGGCCTTCTTGGTCGAATCGACCATCCACTTCGCCTCATTCAGCATGGTGCCCGCATCCACGGGGCCGGCGACGACGTGCAGTACCCGCCCGTCTGGGGCGCAGAAATACGCCGCGACGTTGCCGCCTTGCTTCTGGTTGCCGACGATCCGGAAGGTAGCGACTTTCTGGAACGACGAGCAGAAATGTTCGTTGATGAACTTACCCACTTCGGGATTGGCCAGAGCGTTCACACGGAGCGCTTCAGCGTTGTTTCAGGTGAAGCGGGGGTCTTCAAAGTTGCCGGATACGTGCAACACGAAGACCAGCTTTTCTTGCTTCAGCGCAGCGCGGGCGGCTTCGGACGGTGTGTCGAAAAAGTCGATGCTGGTGCCGTGATCGCCGCAGGTCTCCGCGGGCTTGACCGTGTCCCGACCGAACGCGGTCGGCGCGACCGCCAGGCACAGGGCAACGGCGCTCAGCCATGCCAGGGAACGCATGATGGACCTCCTCGGAAAATAACCCATACCGGGACTGCTGCCTATACGACGAGACAGCCGCCGGCACGGATTGCGGCTGCAAGAGATCGCGCCGCGTCGTGGGAAACGCGATTCAAGGCGGAGCTCGTTACCACCACGCTTGATTTCTGCATGCAGATTTGGTAGTTATGCAAACAGCGAAATAGTCGGTTGTCGAAATCCCAGCGGGCAGCCGACGCGCCTCCGGAAGCCCACCCATGCAATCGATGACCTGCGTTTGCGGCAATCGTTGGCAGTTCACACCCACCCGGCCCGAATCGCGAACCAAATGCGGCAAGTGCGGCCGACCGGCCGTGGATCCCCCGTCGCGGCGCGCGCCAACCGGCGTGCGCACCTGGGTGTATCCGGACCTGCCCTGGGGCGACAACCTGGTCGTGTTGACGGCGACGAAACTCGCCTCGGTTCGTGTCGACAGCGAAAAGCTGACTGAAACTCAATCCGCCGTGGCCAAAGCCGCCGCCGTGGAGGATGCGCTGGGGGATGAAGCCACCGTGCTGCCCCTGGATTCATTGCTGGAAATCAGAACGCACCAGCACGACGAGGTCATCGATGTCTATTACCGCGACGACGACGGCAAGCGCGTGCAGCAATCCTTCGCCTTCGCGGACACCCAGAAGCGCGACGAGTTGCTCGACGCGCTCGGCCGGCAACTGGGTTGGCAGCTGACGACCAAACAGCTCGCGTTCTGGCAGGCGGGCCTCTGGCCGGCCTTCACGCTGGCATTACTCGCGCTGTTCACCTTTGGCTTCACCGTGGCGGCCCGTGAAATGGCGGCTGGCAACGACGTGCGGGTCGAAGGCGCGGGGCGCAAACGCGCCACCGCCAACCTGTTGCTGTGGGTCGTGGACCTGGTCGGCGTCTGGGGCGTACTGCTGGTCGGCGGTCTGGCGATGGCGGGCGCGGGGGCCTGGCTCTACCTGCGAGTGCGGCGGCCACCGATCCGGCTCACGCTGCAACCGCGGTGACCCACCGCTCGACAGCTGCATCCGAGTGGCATTGTTTCCCCGCGTTCTCCCACTTATAATCCGCGTCCGTTTTGACCTTGGGGCAAAGTTCCCCATTCGCCGGCAGGGAGTGCCGCCCATGAACGTGGAAACGGATTTCACGGCGATCAGTTATGCCCGTCATGAGGCCAATCGTAGCCACAACGCGCATACCTGGCTGGCGGAGGATACGGTGGATGCCTGGCGTCATCGCCGCATGTACGCCACGATTGATCCGCTGCTGGAGGAGTATCCCGGCGCGCGCTGGCTCACGCTGGGCGATGGCCGTTATGCGACGGACGCGCGCTACTTGCGCGGGCGCAACGCCCAGGTCGTCGCCACCGACATCTCCGACGATCTGCTTCGGGAAGCGCATCGGCAAGGACTGATCGACGCCTATAGCAAGGAAAATGCCGAGGCACTCTCCTTCGCGGACGGCAGCTTTGACTTTGCTTTGTGCAAGGAAGCGTATCACCACTTTCCCCGGCCGATGAAGGCTCTGTACGAGATGCTCCGCGTGGCCCGGCGCGGCGTGCTGCTGATCGAACCACTGGACCGCTGCGCGCTGCCGTCGAACTTTCTGAGTTTCACCAACGGCCTGAAATCGCTGGCCAGCGCCCTCCTGGGCCGCGGCACTTCGCCGCACGAATACGAACCCGTGGGCAACTACGTTTACTCGCTTTCCGAGCGTGAGATCGAGAAAGTCGCGCTGGGACTGAACCTACCGGCCGTCGCCTTCCGGGGACTCAACGACTGCTATTGCCCCGGCGTGGAACAAGAACGCGCTGTCGATGCGTCGCCGTTGTTCCGCAAGGTCCGCCGCAAAATTCGTCTGCTCGATATTTGCAGCAAACTGGGTCTGTACCCCACACCCCTGCTGATCGCGTTGATCCTCAAGGAAAGTGTATCCCCATCGCTGCGCCAGCGCCTCCGCGCCGCCGGTTTCAGGGTGAACGACCTGCCGCGCAATCCCTATGTGCAAACTTCCCAGGCCGCCTGAGTAGGCGGGCAGTCCTGGAACCTGTCGCATTGCCGAACGTCAATTGACTGCTGCGTAACCAACGAGAAAGCGAGCGGCGGGCTTTATGCCCGCCGTCCGTGCCACACGGCGGGGACAAGCCCCGCCGCTCGCCAGTAGTTCCATTGGTTGCGCAGCTGTCAACGAGCAAGCGGATTCTCGCCGCTGCACTCGGCACCGCACCCGGTCGCGACTGGCTTACGCCGCGCGGCCAGCGAATCCGGCCAGAATGTCTACCTTTCGTTCCGCCCCCCCTAACCCGCATTTCTCACCAGAATAAGGAACCGGCTTGCTTCCGGAGCGTCAAGTGATTGTAGCCGCAGTCACTTGCGTTTCCTGGAAGGAGCAAGCCGGTCATGACACAGTGTAGCAGCCCGCCGTTGACTTTTCACGAC
>JAEUIF010000833.1 GCA_016795185.1 Planctomycetia bacterium
GTGCGCGCCACGGCGGCCCGGTCGCTGGGCATCGTCGGCGTGGACAAGGAATCGATCACCGCGCTGACAGCGGCGCTACGCGACCAGGATCCCCTGGTGGTGGTCGCTTCGGCCGATGCACTGCAACGCTTCAAGAGCGAAGCCAAGGCAGCAGTGCCCACGCTGGTCGAACTCTGGAAGGGCAAGAACAACGACATTCGCGGCGCGGCCGGCGCGGCCCTGAATCACATCGACCGGGAAGCGGCGCGCGAAGCAGGAGTGCCGCAACCTTGAGCCAGCCGTCGGCCCCGGTGCAGTCGTCCATCCTGGAGATTTCCGGCGACGGCCTGACGCTGGCCGATGCCGAGAGTGTGCTGCGCGGTCAGGTCTCCGTTCTCCACCTGACGCCCCAGGCTCGCCGGCGCGTGGAGAAGTCGCGGCGCTGCCTGGAAAAGCTTGCCACCACCGGCAAGACCATCTATGGCGTCAACACCGGCTTCGGCAAGCTCTCCAATCAGCGCATCGACGCCAGCGAGATTGACCAACTACAGGTCAATCTGCTGCGTAGCCACGCTGTCGGGCTCGGGCCGCTGCTCGATTCCGGCGTGGCCCGGCTGGCACTCACCCTGCGCACCCAGGCGCTGGCCAAGGGGTATTCGGGCGTGACCACGGCCCTGATCGAGCAATTGTGCGAACTGTTCAATCGCGGGATCACGCCAGCGATTCCGGAACAGGGCAGCGTCGGCGCGAGCGGCGACCTGTCGCCTCTGGCCCATCTGGCACTGGTCGCCATCGGGGAAGGGCTCGTCTTGCCGCCGGACAGCGACGATGCCGTGCGGCGCAAACTGCTGAGCGGCGCGGTCGCCCTGAAACGCGCCGGCCTGCAACCATATCGCCTGCAAGCCAAGGAAGGGCTGGCGCTCATCAACGGCACGCAGATCAGCACCGCGTTGCTGGCGGATGCTGCCGTCCGCGCGCGCCGCCTGGCCAAGCTCGCCGACATTGCCGGGGCCATGACCGTTGAGGCGACCAAGAGTTCGCTGCGGCCCTTCGACGAGCGCATCCAGAAGATTCGCCCGCATCCGGGGCAAATCACCTGCGCCGCCAACCTGCGCCGCCTGCTGGCCGATAGCGAAATCATGGTGTCGCATGCGGAGTGCAGCAAGGTGCAGGATGCTTACAGCATGCGTTGCATGCCCCAGGTCCATGGCAGTTTCCGCGACGCACTCGGCCACGTCACGCGCGTCGTCGAATGCGAAATGAACTCCGCGACCGACAACCCGCTGGTCTTCGCGGACGAGGGCGAGGTGATTTCCGGCGGCAACTTCCACGGCCAGCCCATCGCCTTGTCCGCCGACCTGCTAGCCGCTGCTCTCGCGGACCTGAGCAGCATCGCCGAGCGGCGCGTCGAGAATCTGGTCAACCCGGACCTGAGCGGTTTGCCCGGGTTCTTGACCCCCCGACCGGGACTGAACTCCGGCATGATGCTGGTGCAGGTGCTGGCGGCGGCGCTGGTCTCCGAGAACAAGTCGCTGTCATTCCCAGCCAGCGTCGATTCCATTCCCACCTCGGCTAATCGCGAAGACCATGTCTCGATGAGCACGGCGGCGGCACGGAAAGCTCGGCAAGTCGCGGCCAACGCCGAGCGGGTGCTGGCGTGCGAGTTCCTCTGCGCGGCACAGGGACTGGAGTTTCATCGGCCGCTGCGGGCTGGCATCGGCGCGGAAGCGGCCTACCGCCACATTCGGGAAATCGTGCCGCCGCTTCAGGCCGACCGCACGCTGCACCGCGACCTCGAAGCCGTCGAAACGCTAGTCCGCACTGGCAGTCTGCTGGATGTGGTGGAAGGGGCTTGCAGCCCGTTGCAGTAACGCGAACAGCATCCGCCGCTTGCCTGGACTCCGACGGTCTACAAGTCGCCTTTCCCCGGCTTCATGAGGTATGCTAGGCTTGACTGATTGCACCCAACCCGTCGTTCAGACTCTTCACGCTGCGGAGCCTCGCCATGAACAAGCTGCTGTCCTGTGCCCTGTTGCTGAGCATTGGTCTGCTGAGCTTCGCGGAGGAACCGAAGCCCGATGCAGCGAAGAAAGCGCTGGAGCCGCTGCAAGGGAACTGGACGGTCGCCAGCATTGAACTCAAGGGCATGGCCACTCCCGGGGAACAACTGCCGACCGGCGCAGTCTTGATTTCCGGTGACGAGATTTCCGCCAACGAGCCGAACTTCAAGTTCAAGTTCCGGCTGCGCCTGCACCCGGACACCAAACCGATGGCCCTGGACCTGGAAGCGGACCGCAAGGGACAACTGAAGGACGTGCAGGAAGGCATTTGCGTCATCGAGGGCGACCTGCTGAAAATCTGCCTGTGCGGCATCCCGAACCTGCGGGAACGCCCGGCGGAGTTCACCACGGCGGCCGATTCCAATAACGTGCTGTTCGTGCTCAAGCGTTCCAAGCCCTGACGCCTGGCACTTGGACTTGCAGCCGTGACAACGGTGCCGTTATGCTGGGCGGCAATCAACGCCTGGCGTGCCGCGAGCAAGCGCGAGGCACTGCACGAATTCCGGAGGACGGCGCGTCATGGACTTTTCGCAGATCATCGACGTCTTTCTGCACCTCGACGTGCATCTCAACCAGTGGGCCGAGTATTTTGGCGTCTGGCTCTACGTCGTCCTCTTCGCGATCGTCTTCTGCGAAACCGGCCTGGTGGTGACACCGTTCCTGCCAGGTGATTCGCTGCTGTTCGCGGTCGGCGCGCTGGCCGCCAGCCCGAATTCGCCGTTCTCGCTGACCCTACTCTTCGTCCTGCTGACCGTGGCGGCCATCCTCGGCGACGCGGTCAACTACGCCATCGGGGCCTGGCTCGGTCCCAAGGTCTTCCGCTCCGAAAATTCCTGGCTGCTCAACAAGAACCACCTGCTCAAGACGCAGCACTTCTACGAAAAGTACGGCGGCAAGACGATCGTGCTGGCGCGCTTCATCCCGATCATCCGCACCTTCGCGCCCTTCGTGGCGGGCATCGGCAAGATGCGCTACACGTACTTCGCCTTTTACAACATTTTCGGCGCGCTGGCGTGGGTGTCGATCTTCCTGTTCGGCGGCTACTGGCTGGCGGAACAGCCGTGGGTGAAAAAGAACTTCACCTACGTCATCATCGCGATCATCATCATCTCGGTGATGCCGCCGGTGCTGGAGTTCGTGATGTCGCGCCGGCGCGGCGCGGACGGGAAGAATCCGACGCTGCCGCTGGAAGAAGACGAACCAGAGACCGCCCACGCAGGGAAATGAACGCTACCCGCGACTCGGCCGGGAAGCGCTGACGAGCGTGAGAATTGCCCGCTGAATGTACTTCGGCAAGTGGGGCCACTGCGCGATGACGCGCTCCAGCCCTTCGTCTGGGCGATCCGACGGCGCACGCTGCGGATCGCGCGACGGCTCGGCGGCCGGATGGCTGGTGGCTTGCAGGAATCGTGTGACTCTTCCCATATCCGTACTGGCCTCGTTCCGCCGGTCAGGCTGTCCAAAACTACTTCATCCGCTCTCACCCGTCAAACGGCAAATCGCCGTCCACTTTAGTGATACAGAAAGAGCGGCACGGTGCGCGCCGCGAGCATGCTGCGCGTCATCGAGCCGAAGAAGAACTCGCGTAGCGCCGGCTGCCCGTAGGCCCCCATCACCAGCAAGCCCGCGCCGAGTTGCCGGGCTTGGTCAAGTAGGGCCGCGGCCGGCGACGACGACACCACCGCATGTCGTTGCGCCTTGATCTGGTGAAAGCCGAGGAAATCCACGGCGCGGTCAGCCCGCCGTGTTGCTTCCGCATGGTCGGCATGGACCGAGACGATGTGGACGTCCGGCGACAGGTTCAGCCGCATGGCCTGGAACGCTTGCAGGGCGCGGGCCGCTTGCAGGCTGCCATCGTAGGCGATGACGACGCTGCCGCCGTCGGGCAATTGTTCCGGCACCGTCACCACCGGGCGCGGGCTTTGCTTGAGCACCTGCGTGAGCGTCTCGTCCGGTTTGCCCTGCGTCTCGAAGTGATAGTGCGTCTGCTTGCCGAGCAGGATCAGGTCGTAGCGCTGGGCCTCCAGGCAAATCTGCTCGGCGGGCAGCCCCACGTCTTCCAGCACCTTGCACGCCACGCCGGCTTCCGCGCACCGCACCGAGAAGCGGCCCAGGAACTGCTCGACGGTATTGCGTGCTTCGGCCAGACGGGCTTCGTCCCGCCGTTCCTTGAAGACGCCCGCGCCGAGCGGCACGGCTTCACCGCCGCGAATCGTCGGTTCGTCGATGATGCCCAGGCCGACGAGCATGGCGTCGGCCTGCTTGGCCCAGCGGATGCCCAATTCGACGGCGGCGGCGGCATACGGTGAACCGTCGAGACCAACCAGGATGGATTGCAGCATGACTAACCTGCGTGGACCGGCTAAGCGAAATGCCGAAACTCTCCAGTTATTCTATCCCACCTGGAAAGGCCAGCCAACGACTCGACCCGCACGACCGCGCGGTCGTCACGCCTGGTCCTTGCTGACCACATAGAGGGTGAACTGCATCACCGTGGTCTTGCCCCCCTCGGCCTGGATGCGCACCTCGCGCTTGTCCTGGATGTCGCCGAGAATCAGGTTTTGATTGAAGCGGATGGCCAGGGTCATCGAATTGCGGACTTCCTGCCATTCCTGTTGCTGCGATTGCCGATCGACTTGCAGGTACACCAGGTTGGCCACGGCCGGCAGGGCGCGTGGCGGCGTCGGCGCGTGGGCGAAACGCAGGCCCTGCAAGCCGTGCAAAAAGATGTCGTCCACGCGCTGCGAACTGCCGATCTTCATGTCCATCTTACCGGGCTTCGTCAAGAGGCCGATGCACTCGGCGGCCGGCAATCCGCTCTGCACGCCCACGAAAACCTGCCAGCCCGGTTCGAGCCACTTCGGCTCCAGGGGCACCTGCATGCGCAGGCCCGCGCCCTTGAAGGGCCGTTCCTCGTAGCCCGATTTGCCGCCCTTGCCGACGAGATCGTTGATCAATTGCAGCAGCCGATAGAAGCAGCCGCCGAGGTCGTCGTGGTCGTACTGGGGCAATTCCGGAGTCCGTCGCGATTTCTCGTCGAAGATGGCCAGCCGGCCGACCAGCTGACACAACTCGATGAACGCCGGCAGCGGGTGAATGCCCGGCACGAAGGCCAGCACGCCGAGCGTGGCGTACGCTTCGTTCAAAATGCGCAGCTGCTCGAAGATCAGCGTATCGCCGGCCCCGGTGCTGTCGAAGGTGATGCCCTGGTCCAGCACCTGGGTCGCGCCCATCTGCGTCAGCTTGCCGATGCGGTGGAACAGCGAGCGGAGGATGCCAATCTGCATCGCGCCCCAAGCGTCGCAGGCCAGCAGCGGCGGGATGTAGCTCGGGTCGAGTTGCGGCACTGCCTCGGCGCGGGCCGGCCGTTCGATGCGGCCCAACGGCAGCACTTCATGTCCCGCCGGGTCCTGCGAACCCAGCAGCAAGCGGAGGTTGTAGCGACAAAATTCCAGCGGCTGCGGGTCTTGCCCGGTGCTTTCGTCTTCGAGTTCAGCATGTTCGAGCAAGTAGCGGACGCCCTGCGCGCCCGGCTCGCTGGCCGTGTTGGCGCGCCCCAAGCGCAGCACCGGCACCGCGAGGTAGACCATCACGTTCTGCGTTTGCTCGAAAGTCGGCTTCAGGTTGACCACGGGCAGGATGCCGCCTTCGGGCACGGAAATCATGGTGCC
>JAEUIF010000842.1 GCA_016795185.1 Planctomycetia bacterium
GATTGTCCGACTGTTAACAATTTACCATTGTGGATGGTTGGTGCCAAGCGGCAAACTCGGATTGCACCAACCAGTCGCGTCCCGAATGCGGTAGACTGACAGCGCAAACCGACCGCAACCGGGGAACGCCCATGACGGAGCAAGAGTGGCTGGAGTGTGCTGATCCGCGCTCGATGCTGTTATTCTTGAATGACCAGAGCGACCGCAAGCTGCGGCTGTTCGCCGTGGCGTGTTGCCGGTGCATCTGGCCTCTGATCGATGCGCCCAGGCAACGCGCTACCGAAATTGCGGAACGATATGCCGACGGCCAAACCACCAAGGATCAGCTGGACGCTGCCAAGGCCGCTCTGCACGGTAGCCTTACTTATGTGCCGCTCTGGTCGGTGCTGCGCGGCTCGGCCAGGCTTGCAGCGCGCGACCTGCCGGAAACGGCGGCCAGGCTGGAAGCGGGGGCGCAACCTGACCCAGACAATTTCGCGGACAACGTGGATAACCTGGAGCGCTGGTCTAACGAAGACTCGGTTTGGCACGAACGTTATGCGGCATCGTTGTTGAAGCAAGTTGGCCCCTTGCGCGACATCTTCGGCAACCCCTTCCGGCCCGTGACCGCCGATCCGGCCTGGCGCACCTCCACGGTGGTCAGCCTGGCGCAAGCCATTTACGACGAGCGGGCTTTCGACCGCCTGCCCATCCTGGCCGACGCCCTCGAAGACGCCGGCTGCGACCATGCCGACATGCTGAACCACTGCCGGCAGCCGGGCGACCATGTGCGCGGCTGCTGGGTGGTGGATTTGCTGCTCCAGAGGGGGTAGGTTGTGACGGAAGCGGACGACCGCTTGTTCCAGCAGCTGGTAGACGGCGACAATCCGCGGCTGAGCGACCGCCGATTCTGGTTGTGGTTGGCGGCGGCGCTGCCGTTGCTGATGCGCCACGAGCAATGTGCTTGCCGGCAATACCTCGGCGTGCTGCAAGAAGAATTCGCTGTTGAACACGCACCTCGTTTCGCCGTCGCCAGACGGCACGCCCATCGCCAGGGCTCGGAGTGGGCCGACGCATGTGGCTTGCGACCCATCTACCGCGCGCTGGAGTTTTGGCTGCGCGGCCTGATCCTCACTTCGGAATGCTGGGGGAAAATCCTCGAATTCCACACCCTGCAAAACGACTACCGCTTGCGCTGCGTGCGCCGGGAACTGGAAGGCTCGGACTCGCTGGCGGCGGCAATCCAGACTCATCGTGCGCAAAACGCCGAGGACTGGCGCAAGATAACAGTCTACTTCCACGACATCGTGGACGGTTTGCTCCGGACTGCCGTATGGGATCGCAGCTGGCTGACTGCCAACGTGCAGTCCGTCGCCCAGGGCATCTACGACGAGCGCGCTTTCGACCGCCTGCCCATTCTCGCCGACGCCCTCGAAGACGCCGGCTGCGACCATGCCGACATCCTCAACCACTGCCGACAGCCAGGGGTGCATGTTCGAGGTTGCTGGTGTGTGGACCTGCTGCTCGACAAGCAGTGAGTGGTTACACAGGACTCATGCAAGCACGGGTTCCCGTCGCGACGCCGGGTAGCACAGGTCGGCCCGGCCGTGCCACTCGTGTGCGACGTTCCGCATCAGGAAGGCGCTATCCAGTTGGAGCGAAACGGGTGGGAATCGTCCTGGGTCGTCGAAGTAGCTGGAGTGGGCTTCCTCGATCTCCAGCGGTTCCAGCGGCCAGGTCCGGCAGT
>JAEUIF010000851.1 GCA_016795185.1 Planctomycetia bacterium
GATTGATGCACAGGTGCAGGATTTCCGGCTTGAGCGGATTCAACGTGAAGTAGACGCCCTGGCTGATGCTCGACAGCCGCAGCGCCTCGGCAGCCATCACGTCCAGATGGTCGTAATCAAAAAATCCCGAAACGGTATGCACCCAGTTGCTGCGCGGCTCGCAGACCTTGACGGCTCGCAGCTCCACCACTTCGCCCGGTTCGCGTAGCAGACGCAACCAGTCGGCTACCTGTTCGGTAGTGATGACGGTGTCGCTTGTGGCGCAGCTGGCGGTCATTCGTCGGCACCACCTCTCTGAGAAACTTTGCCTAGGCTAGATTTCTCCCAGCCCGTCGCGATCTGCTGCAAGGACTCACGCTCGACGCGCTCCACCTCCAGCAGCCGATTCCATTCGTCTTGGTCGATGTGGGCCTCGATCACTTCGCGAACGCGCTCGCGAAGGTCGCTGGGCGGGATGGCATCCACTTCGGCGCAACTGTCTTCGCCGTACTTATCGACGAACTTGGCGGCCCGCTTGTCTGTGGCTTTCACTGGCAGGCGAATTAGGTCGTAATCGCCGAAGTCCTCTTCGAGCACGCCAACGCGGTTCCATTGAAAAGTGCTGGTGCTGAACGCAGCCCCACGGCTAACCAGGTCGAGATGCTCGTCCAGGTATTGCAGGTTCGGAATGCAGGTCTTGTCGCTGTAGCGCTCCAACTTCTCGCGCAGGTCGCGCTCCAGGTCGAAGCCGCTGGGGTCGAAGTCGCCGACATAGTAGGCGAAGATCGGCTTGCGGATTTGCGCCCAGCGTCGGGCGATCATCGCCGCGTAAGAAATGCTGGTGTAGCCGCGAATGACGTGCAGCGCGATGTTGTACTTCCTGGTCACTGTTTCGAGCACGCCAGCCATTGCGTCTTTTTCGACGAAGAACTCGACGCAGTGCGGCAAGTTCGCCCAGAAGTTCTTGCGGTAGCATTCGCGAACGGCTTCGGCGTAATCTTCCAGACCATCCCAGCTGCTTGGTCGCAAGGTGCTGCGCACGTGGTCCACCAGCCACGTCATCGGGATGTCGCCTTCCTCGCGCAGCCGCACCATGATGTTCTTGAGCCGGTCGTATGCCGGCTTGCTGTTCTCGATCAGCCCGGCCGAAATACAGCGGTAGAACAGGTGCCGAAGCGTCATCGGATTTTCAGTTGCCAGGATGGCGACGGCGCGCGTGACCAGGCCGAGATTCTTCGAGCGGAAGGCGGTTTTGATTTCTCGCGGTTCGCTTGCTACACTCATGTTGTCCGATGCCTCTCTACCCAATCGGATCACGCGGCCCCCAGGTTCGTCGGCCTGGGGGCCGCAACCTTTTCACTTCGCGGTTAGTTCGCGGCGCGCCGTCTTCGCGTGGCGCACCTCCCCAGGATTGCCCTTCGTCAATATGGCTTGCAGCCATTGCCGCCAGCCCGGATCGGCAACGGACGCCAGCAGCTTGCGGCGGGCTTCGGCAGCGCGCTTACGCATGGGCCGGTTCCTCGGCGCGGAGGTAGCCGGCGGCGCGCAGCGCTTGCTCGATGCCGGGCAGCTGGTCGGGAGTGAAGACGCGATACTGCCCCACGCGGGGGGGGGCTGGAATCAGGCCGCGCTTGATGACCGCGCGGATGTGCCAGTCCCGAAGGCCGAATCGGCGGGACAGGTCGCCAACGGTGAGGAAGGCCATTCGCCACTCTCCAGACGCCAAAAGTTAGCTGTCTGGAGTGATCGTAGCCTGGCTTTCCGATATGTCGAAACTTCTATCCTTCTGGAAGGATGTGGAAGTCTAGCGGCCTCGAAAGCGGCGAGGTCTGTTTCTGGCAAATCCTGAGTATTTACCATCTTCTTCCAGCCGCCGGAGCAAGTCCCTGCCGCGTTTGCTACCAACGCCGGCGGTGGCTATCACCATGTCCGGCTTCGCATCCTTGCCGCATGCAGTAATTGCGCGAAGCAGCGACGCAATGATGCTTGAGTCTACATCTCGGCCGGTGTCGCCCTGGTTCACGGGCGGTCGCACATCGCTCATCAACGGCATCTGTGGAACACCATTGGGCGTCAGCCGCATCGCACGAACGGCAATTCGATTTGCCGATTGCTCCAGCGCCCACCCATACTTTTCAAACGCCTCTTCGTGGGCGCGGCACAGCGCCGGAACGACCTCGTAATCGGCTTGCATGACCAAGCTGGCTTCAGTTCCGCTTATCGCACCCCAAATGATCTCGCCGGCGCCAACCAGAGACTCCAGCGCTTCATCTGCGGCGGGCTCAGAAAAGCGCAGGGCTAACTGCTCGGCTTCGCCGATCTTTTCGTGCGACAGGTTCGCCAGCTCGATTGCCGCATCGACTTCGGACATTTCCAGCCGCTCACCGTTATAGAACCGGTTCAGCCCGAGGCGGTGGATGGTAAGATCCTCGATGAGGTGTTCTTCGGAGAAGTCCCGCAGACAGCCCTCGATCACCGTTAGGGTTCGGCCTAGCCTCATAAGGTCAACAACTGGGTGCTTGGACAGGTCGGATTCTGGCATGCCGTCGCTCCGGTTGCCGGGCCGGCACCGGCCGAAGCGCTGCCGGAGCAGCCGCGCCTCGGCCGGGCCTTCATGCGGATAGCTAGCCCGCATTTCTCACCAGAATAAGGAACCGGCTTGCTTCCGGAGCGTCAAGTGATTGTAGCCGCAGTCACTTGCGTTTCCTGGAAGGAGCAAGCCGGTCATGACACAGTGTAGCAGCCCGCCGTTGACTTTTCACGA
>JAEUIF010000854.1 GCA_016795185.1 Planctomycetia bacterium
ACCTCCGCAGGTGCGCGGGGGCGGCCAACTCCTTCAGCCCGCTGCCTTCGGTGGTTCAAACAATCAAAGCAGCCAACCAGGAATCAAAGATAGGGGCTGGTGAGAAATGCGGGCTAATTCCCCGGAATTAGCGACGCCGCCCTCATCTACCCGGCCCGACAGGCCGCCGATTGCATCCCGAGGGAAAGCAACCACGTCCAACAGGAGCAACTACATGACCGACCGACCGGACGACACCGCCTTGGCGTCTCAGCCCGCGCCGCTGCCGCTGGCCCGCTTGCTGGCCACTGACGGTCCCCTGGAGCAAGCGCTCCAGCAGACGCGGATGGGGAGGCATCACACGCAGCGCACCGAGTTGCTGCATCGCAACCTAACAGATCTGGCGCGCCGCCTGCGCGCCGTCGTGCTGCCTGCCACCGGGACGATTCCCGGGGCGGAGCCGCAAGCGGCGCCGACCGATACCGAGGCCTGGGACCAGTTCGCGCTCGACTTCACCATGCACCCGGACCATGCCGACCAGGTCCTCCTGTACGCCCTGGCCTGGTGGAGCGGCCAGGACGACCGCGCCGCCCGGCTGTTGGAAAATGCCGTCGAGCGCTACTGCTGCCACGCCGCTGACTACGACCGCGTGCTGGGCGACTTCCTGCCGCAGAACTTGCGTGGCTGGGGTCATGAGCTGGTCGCCGACCACGCCTTCCGCCACGGCTCTCATGCGTCTGCGGCGGAGGACTGGGCTCCGTTCCTGCGCCGGCTGGACGAGCGCCGGCAACAACCGTTGCTCGGACTGTCCACCGGCTTGAGCGGTCTCGACCAAGCCCTGGGCGGTCTGCGCGGCCTCACGCTCCTGGCTGGCGGCGCCGGCGTCGGCAAGACCAGCCTCGCGCTCCACCTGGCGCTGGCGACCCTGCGACAACAGCCGCAGTTGGGCATTCTGTTTTACAGTCTCGACATGCCGCGCCGGGTCGTCTACGAGCGCTTGCTCTGCGCCCAAGCGGACGTCACCTATCGGGAGCTGCTGGCGACGTCGTGGGCGGCGGACGTCCACAAGCGGTTGGGACAGGCCGAGCAGGAACTTTTCGAGCACGCCTTGCCCCGGCTCCGCGTGCTCGAGCGGGCCAGCCTGCCGCCGCCGGAGGAGCTGAACGCGCGGGTCCTGCTGCGGCACCGCCAAGAATTGGAAGCCGTCACGCCGCTGAACCAGGTGCTCTGGGTGGTCGACTACCTACAGCTGCTGGAGCTGCCGACGGACTCCGCGACCGCCGTCGACCTGGACCAACGGCGGATCGGTCTGCTCCAGGCCGCCCAGGCCGCCAGCCGGCTGGTCGCCGGCGGCGCGGAAGATGTGCTGCTGGTGCTCTCCGAGGTCCGCAAGGGTGAGCCGGGCCGCGCGGAGTTGGGACTGGTCGACCTGATGGGCAGCAGCCGTTTGGGTTACAGCGCCGACGCCGTGCTGCTCCTCGAAGCCGACGCGACCCGGGCGGCGACCACTGACACCGCGCCGCTCCACCTCCGCATCGCCAAGGCGCGCGACGGCATGGCTCGCCAGGTCATCCCCCTGCACTTCGACTACACGCGTTACCGCTTCCGGGAGCCTGGCACACGGCAACCGGCGTCGCCGCAACCCGCGCGCCACACTGCCGCGGCCTCCTTCCGGCGGTCGAGCCGGACGGCGCGGACGCCATCGGCTGCGTCTTCCTCCCTGAATCTCCTGGCGGGTGGTCCCCCGGAATCCGTATGAGTCGTGCTACGTTCATCCTCATCGACCGCGACCGGGCCGAGCAGTTCCGTCTGCTCGGCTCGGTGGGGCAGCTTTTTCACGGCCACGACGTTCACCAGGACGCCGAGGGCCTGCCCTGGGTCGTGCGCTCCCTGGAGAACCACGCCTTCGCGCTCAGCGGTTTGGGCGAGGGCTGGATGTTCGATGCGTTCACCCGATCGGCCTGGTCGGCGGTGTATACCAGGCGGCGGCAAGAGCTGGCAGGTCTCACCGCAGCCCAACAGCTGACGCAGTTGCAACAACTCGTGGCTCGCTGGCGCTGCGGCCGGCTGAGCGAGCGTCTGCTCTGGCTGCTGCACGAACAGGTGCTGGCGGCGCGCCGCTCGGTACTCAAACTTCCCGACTCCCTGCTGGCCAGCGCCGTCTGGGGCGCGCGCCGACCGCGGCACTGGCGCTCGGAGCTACAGAGCTGTTTGCAAAGCCTGACGCGGCTCCACGTCTTGACGCGCCACGCCGACGCCGCCGTCTGGGGTACCCAGACGGCGCTGCTGACCACCGCCGTTGACTTGCGGCGGCAGCCGGACGACTGCTGCACCGCGGACTGCCCCGGTTACCTCGGGCCGCCCCACCATCACTACCAGGTCAACGTCGGCCGTGGCTTCCTCGGCGTGCTCGAAGCGTTCGTCGAAAACGACCGCGACGGCGTCCGCACTTACGACTTCGACCGCTCCGGCCGCCGGCGGCAGGCGGTAACCCTGCGCCGCGTCGGGCGCAGCGGCCAGCTCATCTCATGCTTCCTGCCGGTTGAGTTGGGCGAACCGGCGCGGACCAGCTGGACGGTACAACAGCGCCGCCTGCTGCAAGCACTGGTGCGCGAGACGACCCGCGGTCGCCGGCCCGCCGGCCACGGCGGGCGAGCCGAAGCGGAAGTCCTCCCGGACAACTGCGTTCCTGACTTCAATGGTCGTGGCAAGCTGGTTTGCCCGTTCTTGCCCGCGGGAAGGGCACACGTCGGCTTCAACGGCAACAAGAAGCGGCACGGCCTGGGCTACTACCTCTGTACGTCGGGCGGCTGGCTGGCCAAGGCGGGTTATGAACCAGGTCGGCTAACTGAGTTCCTGGCCGATCTCCAGCAGCTGCAAACGGACTTCGGCTTGGCGCCCATCGGCGTCTTGCCGTCCGGTTCCCTGCTCGATGGCCGACAACTCGCCGACCTGAGTCTGAGCGGTCCGGGTCGCGGTACGTTGCGGCAAGTCCAGCTGCGCGTCTACACCGCCGCCGACTACCGGGAGCGCTGGGCCGAGCGCTGCGGCTGGCCGCCTACCGAAGCGACGACGGAGCCGAAGACCTCGCCCACCAGCGGCGCGCACGTTTGGCGCTTGCTCCAGGAGCGTCGTCGGACCCAGCGTGAGCTGGCGTTGGCACTGGGCAAGCACCCGTCGTGGTTGAGTAAGTTGCGCCAGGGCGTCCGCCCCTGGCCCATCGCTTTGCTCCAGCAGGCCGAAGCCTGGCTGACTACGTCGGCAGCAGGAATAGCTGCGCCGGCCGACCGAGCCAGGACGGTTGACCAGAAAAGTGCGGATGCAGGGTAAAAGTTGACCAGAAAAGTGCGCATGCAGGGTAAAAGTTGACCAGAAAAGTGCGCATGCGGTGTGGCAGAAGTGGTGAATTTCCCAGCAAAAAAGCGAATTTTGGCCCCCACCAAAGCCCACCATCCCCCACAGGGGGGAGATGGTGGGGGCGGGCGGCGGCTTGGGCCGCACCCGCCCCCACCATCTAAAGGAAACCCCAGACCTGGGAATCGTCGATTACACAGGCCAGTTCAGGGATGCGCTGTCGTCTGATCGACTCCACCAGGAGAAATCAGGAACTCGGACATGACCTCGTCTGTCACACCGGCGCCGGCGGCGTCAGCCACCACTTATCTGGTTGAGGTTTGCATCACTGACTATCACTGCATCCTGCCCCACCTCGGGGTGCCATTGCTCTGGATGCCTGCCATCCGGTCCACCTGGTTTAGCCGCACCGGGCTTTCGATGCCCAGGCTCAGGTCACCGGCTCGGTGATCCTTGTCGCCTGGATCACTGCTACCTGGAATCCAGAAGTTCAGGATCCCTGGTTCCTGGCGGGAGCCAACGCTCGCTGGTCGGGAAAAGCCAGCGGTCGAGTCAACGGTCGCGGCCACGAGCAACCCGGCATCGCCCGCCTCAACCACACCAGAGACGACTGCGATCCGTGTCTGCCCGACTCCATTCGGCAGCATCAATGCCTGGCTGCGCGCCCGGGAGTTGCTGGGTCAGGTGCATGGATGGTGGACCAACGGAACTCCGCCTTGTCGCTGTCCAGCTATGCAACCGGCACAAGCGCGGACCGTGCCCAACCGACCACCAGCAACACGCTCGGGATCGGTCGGGTCGGTGCGGCCTCGGCCGGATGCACGAATTCCCGGGAATTCGCTGGCCAAGGCGGGCGGCAGGGAACTGTAATTCCCGGGAATTAGCCCGCATTTCTCACCAGAATAAGGAACCGGCTTGCTTCCGGAGCGTCAAGTGATTGTAGCCGCAGTCACTTGCGTTTCCTGGAAGGAGCAAGCCGGTCATGACACAGTGTAGCAGCCCGCCGTTGACTTTTCACGA
>JAEUIF010000876.1 GCA_016795185.1 Planctomycetia bacterium
ACCTGGATGTTCTGCGTCCCGTTTCTATCGAGAGCCCTGGATGGATACCGGCTGCCCGATTGGGTGTTCTATAGCGTCATCATGACGCTCTTCTTGTTTGTCGCGTCCATCGTTGGCGGTGCGCTCTATCAAGTGCTCTACTTCGTCGCGGGTTTTGTCACGACTCGGACGGAAGAGCGGCCTGGATCGATGAGCTTGAGCCTGGGTGTGCTTCCGTGGTTGGTTGCTCCGGTGGCAATCGTCGGCACGATTGTTACAATTTGCCTGCGTTGAGTTTCTGTCCCGGTAAATGCCGCCATGACCGCTCCCGCCGCGTTCACCGCCGTCTGGTTCGTGCTGCTCGCCGCCCTCGTCGCGCACCCGCTGCTGACCGATGCGGCCACGTTCGGCAGCGACCTGATCCGCAACACCATTCGTCTGTCGCTGCTCTACTACGCGCCAGCTGCCGCCCTGTTGCTCCTCAGTCGCGCGGCCGACTGGCGGGCGTTCTCGCCGCGCCTGCGCCTGGCCCGCTGCTGCTGGTCGCTGGCGTGGCTGTCGTTCGTGATTCACGTCGTCTGCGCGTTTCACTACTTCCACCGCTGGTCGCACGAACACGCCCTGGCGCACACGCTCGCAGTCGCCGGCTGGGCGGAAGGCATCTTCGTCTCGCACTGCTTCACCCTGGTCTGGACGGTGGACGTACTGGCCTGGTGGCTATTCCCGCGCTGGTACGCCGCGCGCTCGCCGTGGCTCGACCGGGTGCTGCACGGCTTCATGGCGTTCATACTCTTCAATGGCTCGGTCGTGTTTGAAGGCGGCGTCGTCCGCTGGGCCAGCGCCGTCATGTTCGCCGGCCTGGCCGTGTTGTTCCTGATGCGCCGCGTGCTGCGTCGGCAACCGCAACCAGTCTTGTAGGGTCCGCGGTGCGGACCACTTCGGCTTGTCCCTCCGGGAACGCGGTCCGCACTGCGGACCCTACGCCGGTGGCAGCCTCCGTATTCTCGATTCCCGGAAAAAAGTTGACACACGCCGCGCCTTCGGTATCCTGCTGGTATACCAGTGGCATCCCGGAAGGCCCGGCCATGAGTTCCACCCACCTGCGGCAGCGTGCCTACGACTATCTGCACGAGCGCATCCTGTCCGGCGCGCTGGTGGCCGGCAGTCAGGTATCGGAACTGTCGCTGGCGCGGGAAATCGGTATCAGCCGGACGCCCGTGCGTGAAGCCATCCGTCGGCTGGTCCACGAAGGGTTGCTCGAACAGTTGCCCCGCTACGGCACCATCGTCCGCGCTCCGCAACGACAAGACCTTGTCGAACTCTTTGAGGTGCGCGAAGCGCTCGAAGGCCATGCGGTCGCTTTGGCCACCGAACGGCTGCACGTGGATGACCTGGCTCGCCTCGAACGACTCTGCGACCAGATGGCGCTCCTGGGCGACGAACTGGAAGCTTCCGGCGCGACCGTGCTGGACCCGTCGCACTTGCAACGCTTCCTGGCCGCCGATCTGGCGTTTCACATGTTGCTGATGCGAGCGGCGGGCAACGGCCGATTGCTCAAGATCGTGGCGGATTCGCGACTGCTCACGGGCATTTTCGGCACGCCGCGCCAGCAGCATACCCTGCATGTAGTCCGCGACACGCATCGCCACCACAACCGGATCTTGCGAGCCATCAAGAAGGGCGACGGCGATACCGCACGGCGCTTGCTCACCGAGCATATTCGCGCCAGCAAGCAAGCGTCGCTGGAGCATTTTGACCGCACCCAGGGCGCTCGCGCCGCCGCATTGCCACTGGGTTTGCCAGCGGACCTGCTGGCGGCACTCGACCGCATCGAACAATCGACTGCCGGCCCGGAACCGGCGGCCCGACCCCGACCGCGCGCCCGTGCTTGACCGACGACCATCACCGAGAGATTGCACCATCATGAAGGAAGCTGCTTTACCCGCACCGCTGACCGGCGTCATTCCACCCCTGGTGACGCCATTGGCCGACCGCGATGAACTCGATATTGCCGGTCTCGAACGCCTGGTCGAACACACGCTGGCGGGCGGCGTTCACGGCCTGTTCGTGCTCGGCACCACCGGCGAAGGCCCGGCCCTCAGCTACTTGCTCCGCTACGAACTGATCGAGCGCGTGTGCAAGCAGGTGGCGGGGCGCGTGCCGGTGCTGGTCGGCATCACCGATACGGCCTGGATGGAAACCGTGCGGCTGGCGGACCACGCGGGCGAATCCGGCGCGCAGGCCGTCGTGCTCTCCACACCGTACTACTTCCCCATCGACGCGGCCGGCCAGGCGGACCTGCGCGAGTACGTGCGGGGACTGGCCGCCGAACTGCCGTTGCCGATCTTCCTCTACAGCATTCCCAGCCACGCCAAGAACTCCTTCACGCTCGAAACCGTGCGCGCCGTGCTCGACTTGCCGCAGGTCATCGGCATGAAGGACAGCGGCGGCGACCTGAACTTCTTCCGCGAATTGCTGCAATTGCGGTCGCAGCGGCCCGACTGGTCGCTCTTGATTGGCCCGGAAGAACAGCTCGGCGAAGCAGTCCTGCTGGGCGCGGACGGCGGCGTCTGCGGCGGCGGCAACCTCGATCCGCGCCTGTACGTCGCGATTTACGAGGCGGCCCGCCGGCAAGACCAGGCCCGCGTGCGTGAACTTCAGCAGCGCGTCGAAACGATCGTCCGCACGATCTATGCGGTCGGCCGCGAGCGCGGTTCCTGGCTCAAGGGGCTGAAATGCGCGCTGGCGTGTCTCGGCATCTGCGACGATTTCATGGCCGAACCGGTCCGCCGGCTGCCGGCCGTCGATCGCGCCCGCATCGCGGCGGCGGTGGCGGACCTGGGCTTGCTGACGGGCGAGCGCGTGGCCACTACCGTGTGATGGCAACGGAGGATCGATCCCATGCACGCACTGCGATGTCGCCTGGCCGTGGCATTCTGGCTGGTCGCCTGGGGAGCAGTCGGCGCGGCCGAACCCATGACCGAACTGGGCAAGGCGGCTGCCGCTCTGAAGCCCGGCGCTTGGACGGAACTGAAGACCGACGGCTACAATCGCGAATTGCTCGGCAACCACGATTTCCTCGTCTATTCCGACCGGGCAGCCTGGGACCCGCGCTCCGAGCAGGTGCTGTTCATTGGCCAGGACCACCTGAAGCCGCCGCCGCGCTTCATCACTTACAGCGCGAAGACCAACTCCTGGAAGGCACAACCCACTCCCGCCTGGGCCGAACCGCTCAAGTGGTTCCATGCTTACGAGAACAACGCCATCGATGCGGGCAAGGGCCTGTTCTTCCATCATCCCAGCGCCTCGCGCATCGTCCATCAGTACGACATCGCCAAGAACAGCTGGACCACGTTGCCGGAACTCACCGGCGCGGGCACCGGGCACGGCACCGCCCTGGAATACTTCCCCGAAATGAAGGGCCTGGTGCGCGTCCTGAACGGCACCGTTCACTTTTACAGCGAAGACAAGAAATCCTGGAGCGTGCTCAAGGATAAGCTGACGATGGGGCCGTATCACAACGTCGCCATCTATAACCCCGCGCACCAGTGCGTGATTCTCGGCGGCGGCAACGGTAGTTCGGACCTCTACAAGCTAGACGCCGCTGGCAAATTCACCGAGTTGAAGAAAGCTCCGATCGGGCTGGGCATCGGCCAATCGGTGCTGACCGTGGACCCCGCTTCCGGTGATTTGCTGGCCTTGCACAAGGACGGCAAGTTCCTGGCCTACCATCCCGCCGCCGATTCCTGGAAGGAACTGCCCGCCGACAATCTACCGTTCGCGCTCAAGGGCAGCAGCCATAGCATCGTGGCCGCGCCGATTGCCAACCACGGCGTCACGCTGTTCTTCACCTCGGCCGGCAAGGGCTACAAGGTGTGCCTCTACAAGCATGCCGCCGGCAAGAACTGAACGTACTCCGCGCTTGCATCCCACCCCCCACTCGCAGGAGGAGCCATGAGCCTCACCTACCGCCGCATTGCTGTCCTGGGCCTGCCGTTGCTCGGCCTGGCCGTCGCCCTGGCCGCCGAACCGCTGCCCGCCGGCAAAGACTTCACCAACTCCATCGGCATGAAGTTCGTCCGCATCGAGCCGGGCGAGTTCATCATGGGCCAGGGCGAAGCGCCGCCGAAGACGCGCGACGAATGGAACGAACGCGACTACGACGAGTCACCCGCACATCCCGTGAAGATCACCACGCCCTACTTCCTCGGCATCACCGAAGTGACCAACGCGCAGTACGAGCAGTTCGATCCAGACCACAGGAAGCAGCGCGGCAAGTTCAGCGTCGGCAAGGCGGACAACGAGCCGGTCACGATGGTGAACTGGCAGCAGGCCGTCGATTTTTGCAATTGGTTGTCGAAGAAGGAAAGCAAGCTCTATCGGCTGCCGACCGAGGCGGAATGGGAGTACGCGTGCCGGGCCGGCACGACCACGCCCTACCACACCGGTGATAAGCTGACGCCGGAGCAGGCAAACTTCGGCAAGACCGCGGACAACAAGCGTTTCGATCGGCCGCTGGCCGTCGGCACGTTCAAGCCGAATGCCTGGGGCCTGCACGACATGCACGGCAACGTGGCGGAGTGGTGCCTGGACTGGTACGGCCCGTATGAAGCGGGCGCGCAGAGCGATCCCGTCGGACGGAGCGACGGCTGGGCGCGCGTGACGCGCGGCTGGAGTTACCTGTCGGCTTCGCACAAGCTCGGCGCCGTCCGCTATGCCCGCTCGGCGAACCGCTCGGGCCAGCTGCCCGAAGACGCCAACCGTGTAACTGGCTTCCGCGTGGTGCTGGGCGAACTGCCCGCGACCAAGCCGCTGCCCGTGGCCGAGCCGCCGCTCAACCAGCAACAGGTGAAGCAAACGGCGGCCTCGAAGGAAGGCCCCGACCCGCTGAAGCCCTATTTCGCCGATTTGACCAAGGGCCTGTCGGTGTCAAAGGACGCCTGGGGACCGATCTATGGCGCTTGGAATCATTATTCGACGATCACCGTCTGCCCCAACGGTGACGTGCTGGCGGTCTGGTACACCTGCACGCAGGAAGAAGGACGCGAATGCGCCCAGGCAGCCAGTCGTATGCGAGCGGGTACCGACAAGTGGGATCCGCCGTCGTTCTTCTTCGGCACCCCGGATTGCAACACGCACGCGCCGGTGCTGCTCGCGGACGGCAAGCGGCTGCATCACTTCTTCACGCAATCGTTCAACGGTTGGGACGATGCCGCCGATTGCATGCGTACCTCGGAAGACAACGGCGCGACCTGGTCGAAGCCGCGCATCATCCTGACCCGCGAAGACCCGCTGCGCATGAGCCAGCCCTGCTCGGCCTTCGTGGCCAAGAACGGCAAACTCGTGCTGGCCGTCGACGGCGACTTCGGCCACCGCGACGAACGGGTCATGACCAGCGGCGACGGCGGCAAGACCTGGACGGTCGGTAAGGGTGACCTGCGGAAGGCGGCGGGCAAGTACGCCATTCATCCCGCCGTGGTGCAGCGCGACAACAGCAGTTTTCTGGTCTTCCTGCGCGGCCCCGATCCGATGCCAGCCTTCAGCTCCAAGGACGAGGGTGAAACCTGGGAGCCGGTCAACATGCCTTTTCCTGGCATCGGCGTGGGCCAGAAGGCGGCGGCCTTGAAGCTGGCCAGCGGCGCGTTGCTGCTGTGCAGCTTCGACAACAAGAAACAGCTGGTCGGCGGCGGCACCTTCGCGGCGCTGTCGTTCGACGACGGCAAGACCTGGCCCCACATCCGCAAGGTCGAAGGCCCCGGCGGCTACATGTCGCTGGCGCAGGGGCCGAACGGCGTCATCTACCTGCTCGGTCCCGGCGGTTCGTTCATTCGTTGCGCGTCCTTCAACGAAGCCTGGCTCAAGGAAGGCAAGCCGCTGCCGGTGCCGGCGGGCAAGGAGTAGGGCTATTGGCCCGAAGTTCGTAGTTCCGCCTTCAGGCGGTCGAGTCGCTCGCCGCCTGAAGGCGGAACTACGAACAGCTGCCCTCGACCAGAACTGGCCCCCGTCCATACAATGGGCCTCTCCGGTCAGTTTCGATTCGATTCGGAAAAGGAAAGTACCATGCGCAAGAAAGAACTGCGGACGGCCGCGAAGCGGCGGCGGAAGGCCCGGCAGATTCCGGGACGGAAGCCAAAGAAGAAGTAGATCGCAGGCTGACCCTGTCCGCCAAGCTCTCCCCCTGGCGGACAGGGTGTTTTTATTGGGGTTTTGTACCCTGTCCGCCAAACTGATCGACGGCAGCGAACTGCCCTTGCACGAACGCAGGGCGCTTCGGCAGCATGGGAAAAGTCGTTGCGCGACGGACGCGCACAACAACTCCGGCCTTTTCCTTTTGCCCGTCACTGGAGAACCCGCATGGCTACTTTTGCGCCCGTGGCGGGACAGCTCGGCTTCGACGACCTGGTGACGCCCGCCTGGGTGACGCTGGCGACCGACGCCAGCAAGAATGTCATCCTCAAGGACGGAGCGGGGCTGTCCGTGGCGCTCCGTAACCCCGGCGACAAGGCGTTTCTGACGGTCACCGAAGCCGCCGCTACTGGCGCGGGCCGGGTCTTCACGCTGACGGCGAAGAAAATCCCGAAGACGGTGTTCATCGACGCGACCAACTCGTCGGGAACGCCGGTCGTTTCGCTCGAAGTCGCGGTGAAGAAGCCGATCACGCTCAACACCTTCATCCACTTCGTCTTCGACAAGGCCGGCCGCACCACGCGGCTGGGCCTGACCGAAGCGCTCCAGACGGTGGAAGTCGCCAACAAGATCATGCAACCGCAGACCAACCTGAAGATCGTGCGCGGCGACTCGGGCGGCATGCGGCTGCCCTTTGAAATGCCGCGCGGCGTGCCGGCGGATTTCCCCAATTTCCACGCGCCCCACTCCTTCGATCAGCCGGGGGGAACGATGATGCAGTGCATCTCGAGCACCCCGCTCGGGCCCGAGGGGTGCATGCCGGAGACCGACATCAACGTGCTCCGGGTGGGACTGGCGCGGGCCAAGGTCGTCCTCGATGCCGAGAGGCTCCAACGCGACTTTGAAGCGCTCCGGGCCACGCAAATGCTGACCAACATGGTCAATCGGCTCAGCCCGCGTTTCGACTACCACATCCTCTTCATCGCCGACTTCGACCGGGGCCAAGGTGGTTTCGCGACGACGACTGGGGCGTTCACGCCCCTCGCGCTCAACGGCGTCGAGATCAACTGCTGCCTCATGCCGCCGGCGGCTCGGGGCCAGTCGCTCGCCCACGAACTGTGCCATTTCCTGTTGCGGACGGTCCACGTCGGTCCGGCCCGTCACTCCACGGGCAAGAACCAACTGATGAGACAAGCCCCCGGACTTTCGGACATCAATATCTCCAAGGATCAGGCGAACGCCATCAACCCATCGCCGTGACCGCTTCAGGGCCGGTGGGGAACCGGGAGGGGCCCCGGTGTGCGCATCCACCCGCCGGGCCCGTCCCCACACACACCCCGCCCCCGGGGGCACCCCCGAGCACGCGGGGGCACC
>JAEUIF010000930.1 GCA_016795185.1 Planctomycetia bacterium
GCGGAGCATTAATTGGTCGGCGAATCGATGTTCGAGTGCGGAATGCCCGGTCATGGGTCCAGGTTGAACAGCGAAGTCAGGTTGTCGGGGTGAGTGCCCAGATGGGTGAGGAAGTCATTCAAGGCCGCCGTGGCAGCCGGCACATCCTGAGCATTCGCGGCGTTGACCAAATCGCGCGGCAAGGAGGCGGGCTGGCCGGGCACAAAGATGACCGGCGTCAACGAGGGTGAAATTCGCGCCGGCACGCACCGATCTTCGAGGGTTTCCAGCTGTGGCACGAACGAGCCGGGGCGATTCCGACGGGTGGAAGTTTGGGACAAAAGCATGGTCGTGAAGGCTCCTCAGGGTGTGGGGCGGGGTATCAGCGACCTGACAGACTGTGACCGCGAGGCAAGGGCGCAATGAGTCGAGTTCGCTGTCTTCCGTGACGCCGGCGAGGGTACATCCCTACCTGGGTGTTGTTCGACCGTGCCGTGACCGACCGCAAGCGATGCTGATGACCGCCGGTCACCCTACCTAGTCTGGCATTCATTTCGGGACCGAACGCCGTTTGAGGGGAAATTCTCGGCGGTCGTTCGGATAATGGCGGCACATTGCGCTGAGGCGAGGAGTTTACTGCGAGAGTGGACTGGTGCGCTGGTGCGCCCCGGCGACATTTTCCTTGCATCCCCGCGCGGCGGACGGTATCGTCCCCCCCATCCCCGAGCAAGCGATGGCGTAGCGCATACGGAGGTGCCCTGCATGGCCCTGTGGAAGTGGTTGCCGCGCGCACGGAAGGCGACCTGTCTAGCGCCGCCCGCCCACGGCACGACGCGCGACCGACGGGCGACGGCCCGTTATCGTTGCCGGCTGAATTGCTACTACAGCCCGATCACGCTGGCGCCGAAGGGGCCGCCCGGCATGGCGCGGGTCCGCGACCTCAGCACCGACGGCATCCGACTCGAAGCGGTCCACCCGCTGCCGCCGGGCACGTTCATCGCCCTGAGCTTGCAAACGCTGCCCGGCCAGTTCATGCGGCAGTTGCGGGCACGCGTCATTCGGCTGAGCCGGGCAGTGCGCGACGACCGCTGGATCGTCGGCTGTCATCTGACGACCGAACTGAGCGAGCAGGAACTCGACGCCCTGCTGTAACCCGCGCGGAGGGTCCGGGGGCTCGCTCTTGATCTTGGCCCCGTGGATGAGACAATCAATGTTGATCGTCCGTCCGCCGCTCAGGGGGTAAGCTCGATGGCCGAGGTACTGACCTGCCCGCAGGGTCACCAGTGGGAGTTCGAGTTCGACGAAGACTCGCAATCGCTCTCCCAGCCGGTGGCATGCCCGACCTGCGGCACGGTGGTGCCTCTGTACGAAGCCTTCTCGTCCCGTCTGGACAATACCCTGCTCGGCCAGCCGCCCGCCGTCGCGCCGCCCCCACTCCCCCTGGCGCCGCGCCCCCTGCGGCCGTCGTCACCCGCGAGTCCTCCCACTCCCGCCGACGGAGATTCGGTTTCTCCCGATCAGCCCACGTTGCAAGGCCAGCGCCCCACCCAGGCTCCCCCGATTTCGCGCGCCGCGCGCATGGCGGTGGTGCCGAATTACGAAATCCTCGGCGAACTCGGGCGCGGCGGCATGGGCGTGGTCTACAAGGCCCGGCAGCGCGGCCTGAACCGCCTGGTCGCCCTGAAGATGATCCTGGCCGCCAGCCACGCCAGCGCGAAGGAGTTGACGCGCTTTCAACAGGAAGCCGAGGTGGTCGCCCAGCTGCAACACCCGCACATCGTCCAGATTTACGATGTGGGCGAGGCGGAAGGGCGGCCGTTCTTCTCGATGGAACTGGTCGAGGGCGGCAGCCTGTCGGGCCAGCTGAACGGCACGCCCTGGCCGCCGCGGCAGGCCGTGCAGCTGATGACCAAGCTGTCCGGCGCGATCCACGCCGCCCACCAGAAAGGCATCGTGCATCGCGACCTGAAGCCGGCGAACGTGCTCATTGCCACGGACGGCACCCCCAAGGTCACGGACTTCGGCCTGGCGAAGCGCGTCGATGATTCAACGGGACCGACGCAGAGCGGCGCGATTCTCGGCACGCCCAGCTACATGTCGCCGGAACAGGCGGACGGCAAGACCAAGCTGGTCGGGCCGGTCGCGGACGTCTATGCCCTCGGCGCGATCCTCTACGAGATGCTCACCGGCCGTCCACCGTTCCGCGCGGAAACGCCGCTCGACACCCTCATGCAAGTGCTGCACGAAGAGCCGGTACCGCCGCGCCGCTTGCAGCCCAAGGTGCCGCGCGACCTGGAGACCATCTGCCTGAAGTGCTTACGCAAAGACCCGGCCGGGCGGTATGGCTCGGCGCAGGAGCTTGCGGATGACCTGGACCGCTTTCTGGCCGGCAGCCCGATTCAGGCCCGGCCGGCGGGCTTGCTGGAACGCGGGCTGAAGGCAGCCCGGCGGCAACCAGCGGTCGCGGGCCTGCTGCTGCTGGTCATCTTGCTCATGGGCGGCGCGATCCTCGCCTCGCTAGTGAAAGAGTCGGAAGCAGCATTGGCGGCCTTGCTGACCCCGGTGGCCGTCGCGGGTTTTGGCGGCATCTTCTGGCAATGGCAGCGAGCGCAAACCCAGAAACACCGCGCCGAGGAGCAGCGCCACCAGGCCGAAGCTTCCCGGCGCGACGCGGAAGACCAACGTTTGAAGGCGGAGGCTTCGCGGCGCGACGCCGAAGATCAGGCGCGCAAGGCCGCCGCGGCGCTGGCGGTCGCTGAATCCAATCTCTACTTCCTACAAATCGCCCTCGCCGAGCGCGAACTGTTGACCGCCAACGTGCGCCGCGCCGAGGAACTGCTCGACGCCTGCCCGGCGGCCTCGCGCCACTGGGAATGGCATTACCTGAAGCGCCTGTGCCACGGCGAAGTGGCGACGCTCCAGGGGCACACCCGCCCGGTACTGAACCTGGCCTTTTGCCCAGACAATCGCTTTGTCGCCTCCGCCGGTTGGGATCAAAACGTTATCGTCTGGGGCAGTATCACCGGACAGAAGCTGCGCACGCTGTTCGGTCATACGGCCCAGGTTACCAGCCTGGTCTACAGCCCGAACGGCCGCTGGCTCGCGACGGCGGGCGGCGATCAGAACATCATCCTCTGGGACGCCGAAACCGGCCAGCAGCTGATGACGTTGCAAGGCCACGGCATGACGGTCTTCGGCCTGGCCTTCAGTCCCAACGGACGACGGCTGGCGTCGGCAGGCGGAGATCAAGTGGTGCGCATCTGGGACGCCGTGACTGGCCAGACGTTGCAGGTGCTGCGCGGGCACGGGCGCGAAGTCGCCGCCGTGGCCTACAGCGCCGATGGTCTGTGCCTGGCATCCGCCGGCCGCGACCAGCTGGTGAAGGTCTGGGACGCTGGCACCGGACAGGAACTGCATACACTGCGCGGCCATAGTGGGCCGGTCCTCGGCGTCGCGTTCCATCCGACGGAGCCCTGGCTGGCCACCGCCAGCGAGGACCGCACGGTGCGCCTGTGGAACCTGGAGACGGGCCGCGAAACCGCGACCTGTCGCGGCCACGGCGGCTCGGTGCTGGGCCTCGCCTTCAGTCCCGATGGCCGCTTCCTCGCGTCAGCGAGCTGGGACCGCACCATCAAACTTTGGGATGCCGCCACCGGGCAGGAATGGTCCACGCTGCGCGGCCACGGCGGCATCGTCACCAGCGTGGCCTATCGGCCTGACGGCCGCCGCCTCGGCTCGACCAGCGAGGACAAGACCGTGAAGATCTGGGATGCGGTCCATCCCCCGGAATCGCGCAGCCTGGTCGGGCACCATCATGAAGTCCTGGGGGTGGCCTTCAGTCCCGATGGCCGGCGTCTGGTCAGCGGCAGCGGCCGACCGCTCGGCAACGAACCGGGCGAAATCAAGCTCTGGGACATCGAGCAAGCGCAGGAAGGACTGACGGTCGGCGGAGCAGTCAGCGGCGTGCATGGTGTGGCCTTCAGCCCGGACGGCCAGCAGTTCGCCAGCGCCCACGAAAACGGCACGGTCACACTCTGGAATGCGCTCACCGGCAAGGAACTTTTCCATCTGCGCGGGCACAGCCGGAACGTCACCGGCTTGGCCTACAATCTGGATGGCAGTTCGTTGTTGACCGCGGGCGAGGATGGCCTGGCCAAGCTCTGGAACACCGCCGAAGGCAAGGAAATCCTGACGCTGCGCACCAACATGGGGCCGCTGGTCGGCGTGGCCTATAGTCCGGACGGCAAGCAGTTCGCGCTCGCCAGCCGCGACCGCGTCAAGAACCGCAGCGAAATCAAGGTCTGGGAAACCGCGACCGGCAAGGAAGTGCGGGCGATGGGCCGTTCCTCGGTGGGCATCACCAGCCTGGCGTTCAGCCCGGATGGCCGAGTGCTGGCAGCGGCCAATCGCGACGCGACCATCAAGCTCTGGGATGCGGGCGCGGGTAAGGAAGTGCGGGTGCTGCGCGGCCACACCGACGAGGTGGCGGCGGTCAGCTTCAGCGGCGACGGGCGACGACTGGTTTCGGCCAGCCACGACCGCACGGTCAAACTCTGGGATGCGGCCAGCGGCCAGGAATTGCTGACGCTCAAGGGCCACACGGCTGAAGTAACCGCCGTGGCCTTCAGCCGCGACGGCCAGCGACTGGCCTCCGCCGGCATGGACCGGATTGTTCGGGTCTGGGATGCGGTGCCGCACACGGAGTCCGCGTCCGGCGGCAGTCGCGAGGACGATACCGAGGAAGATGAAGAGGCCACCGATTCGACCCAGACGCGCCCCGATCCGCAGCGTGTCAAGGGGATGTCAGCACGCGCTGCAACGGAGCCAGCAGCACTTCCGCGTAGCCGCCCATGAGCTTCCCCAGCAAATAGCCTGCCGCGCCGCAGCCCGTAAGCCCCGCCAGCGCGCCGGGTTTGCCTGCGGTGTGGCCGCCCACCACCGCGCCCAGACCGCCGAGAAATACAGCCAGCGCGGCGGCAAGGGCCGGCGTCACCGCGCCGCCG
>JAEUIF010000951.1 GCA_016795185.1 Planctomycetia bacterium
CGAAGAAGCCGTGCACGAACCGCGCTTCGTCCTGCCCGAACCGCACCCGGAGCCGTCAGTCGCACCGTCCATGCGCCACGAAGCACCGTCGGCTGCCCCGACGGCCGTCCTGGTTGCCGCTCCGACCGTGCGCCGTCCGGCCCTGCCGTCGCGACATGCGACGGACGATAGCGTGCTGCTAGCCCCGCTGCTGTGGCTGAACCGCACCTTCGACCGCACCGTCGGCCGACTCGGCAAGCCGGGTCGCTGGCTGCGCAGCGCCGCCGGTCGGACGCTGCTGGGCTGGATCGGCTTGCTCTGCCTGGCCGCGGCGCTGGCCCTGGGTGTGTTCGACGCCCTCGGCTGGGCCTGGTAGCCGCCGCTCGCGGCTATGCCCTTCCATTATCGAACGGCCGATTCCATTTCCTTACACCGCCCGCACTCCTCCCGGCAATTCCGGCCGCGCCGCCGGCTTCACGCCCAGAACAACCGGCAGCCCTCGTACACATAGCGCAATGGACCGTCCATGCTGACGGCATGCATCAACTGGTCGTCGCGCGACAGCTCCGCCACTTTTTCCGGCGACACCAACTCGCGCAGGCAGAATTGCAACAGGGCCAGGCGCAGCCGGGGGTACGTCCGCTGGCCGAACTCGGCCAGAAATTCATGAATCAACGGCACCACCGAATCGACTTCCGCCGCGTAGAGGCGGGCGGGATCGTCGTCGGCGATACTGCCGGCCAGCAGCGACAACAAGTTGCCGAACTGGCCCAGCACGGGCGCCGCCGCCGCGTGGATATCGTCGAAGTGCGCCAGCGCCAGGTCGGGGTAGCGCGTGGTCTGTTCCAGGTATTCGAGCAGCAGGGGGCGGACCTCGGCGAACGGCCGGCTCCAGGAGGCGGCTACTGCCAGCAGAAACGTCTGCGGCGCGCGCGACTGCAAGCGCAGCAGGCGCAGGCCCCGCGCGACTTCCAGCAGGAAATCGAGACGGTCGAGCGCGTCGGCCAGGCGGGTGTGCAGGTGGTCGTAGCGCTTGATCTGCTTGTGGCACTCGGCGATCAGCGCATCCGGGCCAGGGCCGTCCAGCGATGCCAGGTGCTCGCAGGCGGAGATCAGCAGCCGCACCCAGGTTTCATCCTCGTCGCGCGACAGGCGGTCGTGCAGATATTCCAGGTCGTCGTCGAGTAGTTGCCAGCGGCCCAGGCGCACGGCGGCTTGCCAGCGCCATTCCGCGAGGTCGGCCAGCTGACCCGGCGCGTGGAGCGACCGAAAGACGCGCGTGCAGCGGTCGCCGATGGCTTCGTGGGCATCCTCGAGCAACTCCCGGCGATACAGTTCGCGCAGCGTGCCCTGAAAGCCATTGGCGCGCAGCCCTTCGACTAACCAGTCGCACGGCGAGCGGCGCGGCGCGAGTTCCGGCGACAGTGCCAGCAACCAGTAGAGCCGGACGCAAAGGTCCGGGTTGCCCGGCCGCTGCTCGTGGAGTTCCACCAGCCGGCGATAAGCCGCCGCCTCGTCGCCGGTGCAGGCTTGCCTCCAGAGTTCGTCGAGGTTGTTTTCCGTGGGGGCCGGCGGGGTCCACGGCCGGGGCATCATCTCGATGCGTTCCGGTTCCGATGAAGGCGGTTCGGTGGCTTCCGTCTCCGCCGGTTTGGGGGCATCGTCCTGCTCGGCATTCGCCCCATGCAGCATCTGATAGAACTCGACGTGGCGCAGCACGGCCTCGTAGGCTTCGCGGATGCGGCGGAAGTGCTCCGGGTACTGTTCGGGCTTGAACTTGCGAATGATCTGCGTGTACGCCCGGCGCAGCTCGCGCGGCCCGACGCCGGGCCGCACGCCGAGCAACTCGTAGACGTCGCTCGGCCACTGGTTCAGGTCTTCGGGTAGCTGGGGGGCGCTCATGAAGAGTTGAGATTTTTTGTAGGGTCCGCTGTGCGGACCGTGGGATGTCGCTCCGGCCCGCACAGCGGACCCTGCCAGGGAAGTTCCACTTCAGCCACGGCCTTTCAACTTCTCGCGAATGCGTTCGTAGCGGCTTCGGTCGAGCGGGTCGTCCAGTCTCGCCGGTGCCTTGACGACTGACAGCAGGAACTGCCATTCGTCCATCGTCAGAGCGGATGAATACGCCGCGCTGATCTCGTCGCGCAGTTGCGCGGCATCCGGGAGCCTGTCGGGGGGGGCCGTGCGGAGTTCCGTGAGGACATCGCTTTGCACTACCAGCAGTTTCAAGATTTCCTGCGTCTTCTGCGTGCTCAGCATACCCGAGTTCACGGACCTAGCGGGAGGGTCCGAACCGCGATTCGAGCTGCCGACACCGCTGGCCAGGATGCGCAGCAAGGCCACGACGACCAGCACCACCACCCAACCGTATTGCCCGCCGCCCGAGGAGCCGCCGCCGCCCGAACCGCTGCTGGATTCGACAGGCGTGGCGATGCGCTGCCGGCGGCCTTTCTGTTGCAGCTTCTTGTTCTGCTTCCAGTGGGCCAGCTGGTCCAGGAAACGGCCATCCAGCGCCGCCAGCGGCGGTTCCCGCTCGCGCAGGTGAACGGCCGCAGCGCTCCAGCGGTCGATCTCCGGTTCGAGCTTGCCGAGCAGCATGCGGCGCAACCCCGGCCGCACCGCCGGGCGGGTGACGAACAGCGCTTGCAGATGCTCGGCCAGTTCGCGGGTATCTGGCTCCGGCGGCAGTTCGTCCACGCCCGGCACGTTGAGCCCGGGTTCGAGGGCCGCGAGTCGGGCGGCCAGCGGTGGAAACGGCTGGCACTGGCGTTGCAATTCGCGCCAGCGCCTTCGCCGGACGAGGCAGTCCTGCTGAAAGAACTCGGCGGCGAAGTCGTCAATCTCCTCGCGCAACCGCTGCTCCTCATCTTCCAGCGCCACCGGCGGCAGCACCTTGGGCCGGTCGGCCCGGCAGAGCAACTGCACCGCATGCTGCCGACGCAGGCTGGGCAGAAAATCGTCTTCCGCGAGTCGCTCGCGCACGGCGGCACGCACGCTGTCGGGAGCGGCATGTTCGTCGAGTCCGAGTTGCCGATTGGCCCACTGGACGAGGGCGGTTTCGTTGGGGTCGGACGCGGGGCTGTTGCTCATGGTTATGGTCGGGGGCTGGATTGCTTGAGGCGCGCCGTGATCGGTCAAACCGGCTCACAATCTGATTCCATTACGTAGCCGATAGCTTTGATAACGTCGCGCAGGGCCAGTTCGTCCAGTTGGCCCACGGGGCCATGCAGTGGGATTTCATGCCGATCAATCGACAGCAGCTGTTCGCATTGTGCCACGCAGTCCTTGGTGAAACCGAACTGCCCGGCCTGAAACGGAACGCAATTCGGCAGTGTGCGCCGCACCGCGAGCCGCGCGGAAGTGCAAAGCACGACGACGGCTTGCCCACCCCGGTTCAGGCTTTCGCGCGAAAGCACGATCACCGGATGCAGGCCGACGTGCGGGAAGTCCGCGCTGTAGATTTCGCCGGGTTTCATGGCTTCAGTAGGGGTTGTCCTTCAACCAACGGACGGCGCTGCGCACGCCTGCTTCGCGGAAGGCACGCTGCTGCTTCTCGTCATCCAGCAACTCGCGAATGCTGTCGTATTCCTCGGCGCGCAGCAGCACCACCTCACCGCCGACCTCTGGCGCCGACAAACGTACCGCTTCACCTTGCCTTACTGCCTGCCGTTGAGCTTCGGTCAACTCAATGCTCATGGTGCGTTCCTCCGAAGATATTCTATCCGGCGACGAATCGAGATGATCACGGCGTATACCAGTCGTCCTTGTCGTCGTCCGAGATCGAATCCTCGCCGGCGTCGTGGCGGTCGAGAAAGTCCTTGAGCGTCTTGCGGAACTTTTCGATCGCTTCCTTGTCTTGCAGTTCCAGCACTTCCTCGAAGCCGTCGAGCAGGCGGGTCAGCAGGTCGCGGCCTTCGAGCGATAGCTCCTGGTAGACCCGTTCCGCCCTCTTGAGCAGGAAGCGGTTGGCGCTGTCTTCGCGCGGGTGCGTCTTGAGCTTGTTCATGTCCTTGACGGCCTGCTGCACCTGGTCCACGTTCAGACCGCGCGCGTGCTTCGTCACCACATGGCTGAACTTCTGCCCGGTCTCGACCACGGTGGCTTCGACCTCGAGTACGCCGTTGAGGTCGTAGGTGAAGCGAATATCGATGGACTGCCCGGCCGGCCCGCGCGGGATGCCCTTCACGGAGAACTCGCCCAGGCAGAGGTTGTCCTCCACGCGCCGGCCTTCGCCCTGGTAAATTTTCACCGCCAGCTCGGTCTGGTTGGGTACCAGCGTGCCAACGCGCTTCAGCCGACTGACCGGAATCGTGGTGTTGCGGTTGATGATCGGCAGGAAGTAGCCGTGCCGGTGTTCCAGGCCGAATTCCTTCGTCACCTCGATGCCCAGCGTGAACGGGGCCACATCCGTGACGACCATTTCCTGCACGCTCTCGTCGCGGGCGATCAGTCCGGCTTGCACCGCAGCGCCGATGGCGACGACTTCATCGGGGTTCAACCGGCGGTGCGGGGGCTTGCCGAAAAGCGTCGTCACGTGGTCGATGACGGCGGGCATGCGCGTCGCGCCGCCGACGAGGATGACTTCATCGATGTCGGTGCGCTTCAGGTTCGTGTCGCCCAGCACCCGGCGAATCGGCAGTTCGATGCGGGCCAGGATGTGGTTCGTCCACTTCTGGAACTGCTCGCGCGTGATCGTGGTTTCCGGCGACTGTTCGTTGAAGTCGCCCTTGCGGTCGGCGATGCGGACGGTGACGGAATCCTGCCGGGACAGCTTGCACTTGGCGACCTCGCACTGCTGAATCATGCGCGCCACCAGTCGGGGCGCTTCCATCTCGGCGCGCTCGAACGGCTGGCCCTGGCCGTCGAGGATGCGGGCCGCCAGGGTGCGCGTAAAATCCTCGCCGCCGAGAAAGCTTTCGCCGGACGAGGCCCGCACTTCCAGGGTGCCGTCGAAGATCTCGACCACGGAAACGTCGAAGGTGCCGCCGCCCAGGTCGAAGATGAGCAGGACTTTTTCCTCGCGCGCTTCGTGGAAGCCATAGGCCAGGGCGGCGGCGGTCGGTTCGTTGAAGATGCGCTCGACCTTGAAGCCGGCGATGCGGCCGGCGTGGATGGTGGCCTTGCGCTGCTGGTCGTTGAAATAGGCCGGCACCGTGATGACCGCTTGCGGCACCGGCTTGCCGAAGAATGCCTCGGCGTCTTCCTTCAGGGTGCGCAGCACCAGGCTGGAGCATTCCTCGGGCGTGAAGGTTTTGCCGCCGATCTCGGCTTTCCAGTCGGTGCCCATATAGCGCTTGAACAGGGCGGTGCAGCGGTCGGGGTGCAGCACCTGGAGTTCTTTCGCGGCCCGGCCGACGAGCAGTTTGCCGTCGGGGTCCAGGCCGATGATCGACGGCGTCAGCGATTCGCCGAGCGCGTTGGGGATGAGTTTTGGCCCCTGCTCGGTCATGTAGGCGGCGGCGGAATTGGTGGTGCCCAGGTCGATGCCGATGATGCTGCTCATGGGTGAATTGCGGGCTGTGGGTTCCGGTGAACATGGCCGGGGACGATTATAACCGACTTTACCGCTGTAAAGTAGCGGGCTACTTTCCGCGAACCGCCGTGGGTCGGGTGGCCACTATAATGCAGACAACGTACCCCATCCGGAGGTTCTCGATGCCCGCACTGCCCATCACGCGCGTGGTCCTGTACAAGCATGGCGTCGGCTACTTTGAGCGCCAGGGCCAGGTCGAGGACCACGCCGCGCTATCGCTGACCTTCAAGCAGGCCGAAGTGTCGGACGTGCTGAAATCGCTGACCGTGCTCGACCTGAACGGCGGCCATGTCGCCAGCGTGTCCTACGATTCCACCAAGCCACTCGAACAACTGCTGGCCGAAATCTCGCTGTCGATTCCGGATGAGAACAGCGTGTTCGGGCTGTTGCCCCAGCTCAAGGGGGCACACATCGCGGTGACGCCGGTGGGCGACAGTCGCACCGAGGGCGTGCTGCTGGGCATGGACACCGTGCAACGGCAATCCGCCGACGGTGTGACCCAGACCGCCATGCTGTCGCTCCTGACCGACGACGGCGCGGTGCGTTCGTTTGCGCTGTACGAACTCAGCCGCCTGGAAATCCTCGATGCCGCCTTGCGCCGCGACCTCGACTTCTACCTGCGCACGCAGCTCTCTTCCAAGAAGAAGGACGCCCGCACGTTCACCTTTTTCACCCAGGGCGAAGGCAAACGGACCATTGTCCTCAGCTACACGCTGGAAGCCCCGGTCTGGAAGGCGACCTATCGCATCATCCTCAACGAGGACCAAAAGCCGCCATTGATTCAAGGCTGGGCCGTCGTCGATAACACCCAGGACGAGGACTGGGAGAACGTGCAGCTCTCGCTGATCGCGGGGCTGCCGGTGTCGTTCGTCCACGACCTGTACACGCCGCGTTACATCCGCCGGCCGGTGGTCGAGGTGCAGGAGACGACCGGCGTGCTGCCGCCGGAGGTGGAAGGCGGCGTCAGGTACTCGCTCATGGACGTTCCAGCTGTTGCAGTAGCGCCAGGTGGTGTAGCCATGGATATGGATGCCGAGGCAGCCTCGGCACCGGCGATGGCGCAAAAAAGAGTTGCCGTGGCATCGGCGTTGAGAGATGCAGCCAAGTTGGGTGGCCAATTCTTCATCGCCAGTCCCAGTTCCATGCCTGCCCAGGTCCGCGAACGCAAACTCGGTGACCTCTTCGAGTACGAAATCGAGCATCCCGTGACCATTCACCGCAACCAGTCGGCGCTGGTGCCTATCGTGCTGCGGCCCTT
>JAEUIF010000956.1 GCA_016795185.1 Planctomycetia bacterium
AGCAGCTCCGGCTGGTCGGGCAGCACCTCGTTGACCAGCCGGGAGACACCCAGCGTCTCGCGTCCGAGTTGTAACATGGCCGGCAAGTACTGATCGCCCAATTCCAGCGACCGGCGCCAGCTTTGCACGGCCCGATCGCGCTGCCCGGAGATCAGTTCCTGGGTGCCGAACAGGAAGTACAACTCGGCATCATTCGTTACCACGCGCTTGGCTCGGTCCAGGTACACCGTGCGCGTGTCGGCCTGACGCAGATATTGCGCGTTGGCGGCCAGGCGAATGTGTGGCTTGGCCATCAGCGGGCACGCATCGCGCGCTTGCAAATACGCCTGGAGGGCGGGCACCAGGTGCTCGCGCACCAGCTGGCGATTCTCGTCGGCTGCGGCGGCGGTCCAGGCGGCGGCTCCGATTCGGGAGTGAGGCACGACGCCACCACGGGGCAACGGTGCCGGCCAGGGCGCGCCCGCCAGCACCTGGGCCGCGGCATCCGCGGCGCGGCGGGCGCGGGTCAGTTCCGCTTGACGTTGTTCAAAACGTTCCAGGTGGACGCGCCCCAGTTCACTCAGTACGCCGGCCGAGTTAGGCGCCAGCCGCGCGGCGGCCTGAAGCAACTCCAGTTGCCGGGCACGATCTTCCGGATCGCGGTCGCCTTGTAGCCGGGCCGCGAGGATGCGGTAGACCTGTACCCGCTCCATGCGCCGCCCTTCCACCCAGAAGATGCGGGCCACCAGCGCGAGCAGCAGCGCCGCGAGCACCGGCGCGACCCAGTACCAACGGAAGACGTGGGTATCCGGCGGATCGCTGCCGTCGGTCGGCTGCTGTTCCGGGTCGTCGCGGCCCAGGGCTTCGAGGTGCGCCACGAGCACAGTGACCAGCAGTGCGATGGCTGGCAAATGGACGCCGAAATCGCCGATGCTGTGCAGTACAAAGGTCGTGAAGCCGAAAAGCGCGCCCAGCGCCAGACCGCCCGCCGGTTTGCCCGCTTCGCGCCGCGCCGCCCGCAAGCCGTGGTAGTAGATCAGGCCGATGGCTAGCAGGCTGATGCCCAGACGCAACACGCCGCCTTCAATCAGGGCTTCGAGGTACTCGTTATGGGCATGCTCGTGAATGAAAATTGAAGGGGTGTGCGCGCGATGCAGCGGCTCCATGTAGGCGAAGGTGCCATAGCCGCTGCCGAGCAGCGGGTACTCGCGCACCAACGGCAGACTGTCGCGCCAGAGCGGCCAGCGGCTTTGCTCCAGGGCCTGGCCGGTCCAGATGGTGGCCAGCCGCGCTTCGACCACATCGCCAGCGATCCAGGCGGTCAGAGCCAGCGCGGCGGCCAGCACGATCAGCACCACGCCGATCCGACTGAAACGCAATGTCGGCGCGCGTTCCGCGTCTTCACTGCGCGCCCGCGGCGTCACCCAGCGGCGCACGAAGAATAAGGCTACAGCCCCGCCCAGCAGCGCCAGGAAGCCCCCGCGCGCCAGCGACAGCAGCACGCTGCCGACCATCAGCGCCAGCGCCAGGCTCAACCAGAGTCGCGCCGGGTCTTGCAGCAAGCCCGGTTCGCCGCCGTCGAACTCGGGCGCGGCCTGCCGTCTCCGTCGGCGTGTCCTTGTGGTTCCGTCTTGCAACGCGAGCAACAGGCCGATGCCCGCCCCGATGCAGATATTCAGATAGAACGGATAGTGCGTCCGCGACACGAAGGGCCCAAAGACCGCGCCCTTGGTCTTGAAAGTCCAGTAGACGGTATCGCGCGGGCAAGTGATGAACTGAAAGATGGCGAACAAGGCCAGCGCGCAACCGTTGACGACCAAGATGAAGCACAGCCGTTTCAGGCTGCCAGGCGAGGCCACTTGGTTGCGCACCAGAGCATAGAGAATCACAATGGCCAGTAACCGGATGAGATTGCGCCGCGTGGCCTCCGGATAGAGGCTCAGGCTCTGACCGGCGGGCAACGGTGGCCGAACATGCTCTTCCCCAGTGGGTAGTAGCTCTGGCCGGGCCGGCAACATTTCATCGTACAGTGCCGCTGCCTGCGGCGACAGCAGCGCCAGCACCGAACGGGGCAACGGTTGCAGCTGCCAGATGCCTAGTAGGAACAGCCCCGCGACGCAAAGCACGACCGAGCTTTTCTTCCAGACAAAGCGCCCCTGGAGCAAGCAGCGCGCACCCCAGAGCAACGCGAGCAGCGCCAGGCCATAGTACAGATAGGCTTCAAAAATCGGCTCCACCGAGCCGAAGGGCCAGGGCGACAGCACGACCAGCAACAGGAGCAATGCTTCCTGAGCAATGCCCAGCCAGCGGTCGGCTTGGAGGCGAGAAGGCATGGGCTGGCGGAACCTCGATTCAAGCAATGGGCTGTCGGCAATGTCCATCATCCACTGGTTGGTGCAACTTCGCCAAAGTCCAATGGAAAGGCAATTCGATCGCAGGCAACCTTATTACTTTTCACCGAGCAGCAATTGCACGTCCTCGGCGACCCAGGCTGGCTTGAGGAAACCGAGATGATAGATCTCGCGCACCCGGCCGCGCGGGTCGACGAGGAAGATGCGCGACGGGTGGTCCAGCTGTCCATTGGCGGCCGGTTTAGCCCACATGCCCCAGTCCTGGACGGTCTTGGCCACATCATCGGCTGAACCAGTCAGCGCGCTCCAGGTCGCGGGTTCTGCATCGTAGAGCTTCAGGTAGTCGCGCAGCTTGTCCGGCGTGTCGCGGGCGGGATCGAGCGTGATGGAAAGAAAATGAACACGCCCATCCTTGAGTTGTCCCTGGCGGGTCAGTTCCTGCTGCACCTGGACCATACGGCTGGTGGTGGCCGGACAACTGCCGCTGCAAGTGGTGAAGATGAAGCTGACCAGCAACACCTTGCCCTTCAGGTCGGTGGACTTCAGGGCCTTCCCGTCCTGGGCAGTCAGCGCGAAGCCCGGTGCGGGCTGGATGACGGCCAGGCGCGATGCGGGCGCATCGGCGGTCGGCGTCAACAGCAGACTCGCAAGGATGTGAAGCATGAAGCTACAGGCTCCCTCGGCAGTGTGAAAGTCCGTTGCGAAAGCCCGTTCGTAGTTCCGCCTTCAGGCGGTCGAATCGCTCGCCGCCTGAAGGCGGAACCACGAACTTCGGCAATGGGCGCTGCCGTCAGACCACGATCTTGCCGCAGCCCTTGCAGCGGCGACAGCGGCCATTGCCATTGCAGGACATGCAGTATTTCGCCCCGGCGTCGTGTTGCGAGCCCATCAGGTTCTTCATGAACATGGCCCACAGGAAGCCGAAGGCCAGCACCCCCAGGATGACCCAGCCCTTGCCGGGCAGGTTAGATTCACCTTCTTTGCTGCCCCGACAGACCATGCAGTAACCCTTACCGGCACAGTCGGGACAATCGGGGGCGTTCTGTAGCGCTTCGTCCTGTTTGGCCTGTGCGGCAGCCAGGAACTTCGCGGAACTCAGGCCGACCGCACCCTGTTCCGGCACGTCCACCGGTTGGCCACAGGCCGGACAGGAAACCTGCGGGCGATCCTCGCGCGTTGGTACGTCGAAGCGTTCGCCGCACTTGCAAGTAAGGACGTGGGGCACCGCCTGCCTCCGGTTCGTGGTCGTAGGTCAGGCTTTCCAGCCTGACGACAGCGCCCTCGGCGTGCAGCATGTCGCTGGCGCTTCCGTCAGGCTGGAAAGCCTGACCTAGAAGACCTGGTCCAGCACTACCGCAAAAGCATATCATGCCCGCGTGCCGGGCCGGTCTTGAATTTGTTCAGATCGACGTGGAAGAACGGATCGACCTTCATGCCGTCCGGGCCGACGTGCGCCAGCCGCACCCAGAAGGTGTTGGCCCGGTCCAGCGTGCTGAGCAGCGAATTCGTGATGTACATGCGCTTGCCGTCGCCGGTCAGGTGCATCATGTTCGGATGCACGCCGGGCACGATCGTGCTGGCCAGTTTCGGGTTCTTCAGGTCGCTGACGTCCCACTGCTGGATTTCATTCGAGCCGAAGCAGCTGACGTAAAGGAAGCGGTCGTCGGGCGATTGCCGCAGGTCGGCGGGCAGCTTGCCCGTGTCGCAGAGCTTGCGGACGCTGTACTTGCCGGACTGGTCGCCTTCCCAGACCCAAATGGAATGATCGAGCGCGCAGTTGGTGAAGCCGTGATTCGCCTTCTCCTTCAGCGACCATCGGCATTCCAGTGGAGCCAGGCCGGCGGTCAAAGTCTGCAACGGCTTGCGTTCGCGGAAGTCCCAGAAGGTCAGTTCCTTGCCAAAATTCTTGAAGTCCATCTGGGCCATCGGCTTCTTGTAGTTGTTCAGGGGCGTGAAGCTGGATGTGACCATGCGATTGAGGTCGGGCTTCACGGCCACATCATAGCCGTAGGGCGCTTCCTTGGGCTGATCGATGCGGCGAATGAATGAGCCGTCATTGTTGAACTCGGCCAGGCCCGCCGGCAGCCCGCCGTCCTTGGCGCCCAGGAAGGAAATGAGCATGCGGCCGGGCAGCGCGTAGGGCGAGTGCGGCGCGGTGAAGCCGGTCTTGCCGGGAATGTCCTCGATGATCTTGACCACCTTCGGTTGCTCGGGCTTGGTCGCCACGTCAATGATGAAAATCTTGCTGGAAAACAGGCTGCATCCCCAGATGTGGGTGCGGTCGTCCGTGTAGCCGAAGTGGTGCGTCTCGTTGCCGGCGCTGCCGAGGTCGAGCTGGTAGATGATCTCACCGTACTTCGGCGATTCGGGCTGCACGTCGATGACCGCGAGGAAGTCATTGTCCTTGGCGTCGGCATCGACGCAGAAGACGTAGAGCAGTTTCTCGGGGCCTTCCAGCCGCTTGACGAACGGCGACAGGCAAGTCTCGGCCTGCAACGGCGCACGGACCAGCAGCGCGGCCAGGCCGAGTAGAGCCAATGGCAGCAGGACAAGGCGACGCGACAATTGAAGCCAGTGCATGAGGACTCCTCCGGGCAGCTAGGCCATTCTTTACGCCTTCGGCGTAATCACTGCGGCGACGCGGCTCCCCTGGGCTCTGAGATTTAGCGCCTTCGGCGTAAATTCGGCTACTTCAGCTTCGCCAGCGGCCCCAGGGCCAGCGTCGTCGTCTGGTCGAGCGGGTAGCGGTCGAGGACTTCGCGCACCTGCTTCAGCGTGACGGCGTCGAAGGCTTGCAACTCATCATCGACCGTGCGGTACTGCTTGAGGTAGGTCCAGTTCATGCCGACGGCGAACATGCGGCCACGCGGCCGTTCGTTGTGCCGGACCTCGCGCGAAGTCACCTTGCTCTTCGCGACTTGCAGTTCTTCCTCGGTGATGCCGTTCTTTTGCACGTCATGCAGCAGGTCGCGAACAATCTCCAGGTTCTTCGCCGTGCCGTCCGGTTCGCAGATAAATGAGGTGATGAAGCAGCCCGCGCCCTCGTACTCGGAGTAGCTGACGTCCGCCGATTCGACCAGGCCGGGATCGACCAGCGACCAGTAGAGCCGGCTGCCGGAATCGTCGCCGAGCACCACCGCCAGCACTTGGGCGGCGTGGCGCAGGGGCGAGTTCGCCGCCGGGCCGGAGCTGAACAGCAGGACGTGCTCCTGCGTCACCGAGTCCTTGGTCACCACCTGGAACTGGTGGGAGCCAGCGGCCTCGCGGATCTGGTGCCGTTCCACCGGGCCGCCGTTCCACTTCCCGCAGTGCCCGTCTACCAGCCCGACCAGCTTCGGCCAGTCCACGTTGCCCGCCACGGCCACGGTCACATTCGGGGCAACATAGCGACGCGCGAAGTAGGCGTGCATCTGGTCGCGCGACAAGGCGCCGACCGATTGCGCCGTGCCCAGCACGCTGTTGCCCAGTGGGTGGTCGTTGAAGTGGATACGCCGGCCCTGCTCGTACGCGGAGGACATCGGCTGATCCAGGTACATATTGATCTCTTCGATGATAACGTTCTTTTCCTTGTCGAAGTCTTCCGTCCGCAGACTGGGGCGGAGGATGTCGGCCAGGATGTCGATGGCTTCGGGCAGATATTCGGGCAGCACCACGGCGTAGAAGACGGTGTTCTCCTCGCTGGTGTAGGCGTTGTAGTGCGCGCCGATGCGGTCGAAGTCCTTGTTCACGTCGAGGTAGGTGCGCCGCTCGGTGCCCTTGAAGACCATGTGCTCCAGGAAGTGCGACACGCCCGCGACGGCGGCTTCCTCGTCGCGCGCTCCGGTGCGGACGAAGAAGCCGACCGCGGCGGACAGCGCCTTCGGGCTGGTTTCACCGACGATTTGCAAACCGTTGGCCAGGGTATGGTGATGGAAGGTCATCGCGATAGTCCTCAATGAATATGCCGCTCGCGGCTTCGCACGCCGATCACGCCGGCGCGTCCAGCGCCTTCGGGCCGAGTGTCACCACGGTGAAATCGCGCGGCGGGCAGCGGCGTACGTGCTCCACGATGGTCGCCGGCGTCAGGTTGTTGATGGCCGTCTGGATTTCCTCCAGGCTGCGGATGCGGCCCAGGTAGTACCAGTCCAGGGCCATCGCCGCGGCGCGGGCGGCGGTCGATTCCTGCTGCATGATGAGCGCTGACTTGATGGCCGCCTGAACGCGCTGCACTTCGTCCGTCTCGATACCGTCTTGCAGCTTCTTCAGTTCCCGCACGATGACGTCGAGCGTGCGCTGGGCGCGCTCGTTGGTGGTGCCGGCGTAGCAGAAGACACTGCCCCGTTCCTTGAAAGTGCGATAGCTGGCGCTGACGGCGTAGCACAGGGCTTCCTTCTCGCGGACCTCGGTGAACAGGCGGGAACTCATGCCGCCGCTCAGCACATCGACGGCCGCGCGGGCGGCGTAGAAGTCCGGGTGCTGGATGGGCACGCTGTCGTAGGCGAGCGCGATCTGCGTCTGGGCCGTCTCCTTGGCGAGGTGCTTGCGCTTGGGCGGCGGCGCGCCGAGCTTCAGCGTGGGTTCCTCGCCGCCTTGCCAGTCGCCGAAGAGCCGTTCGACCTGGTCGCGCAGTTTCGGCCAGTCGAGGTTGCCCGCGACCGTGAGCAGCGTGCCGCGCGGCCGGAACAGCCGGCGGTAGTGCTTCCGCACGTCGTCGATGGTTAGCTTCTTGATGCACTCCACGGTGCCGCGCCGATCCTGTCCAAAGGGCGGCGGGTAGTGATGCCGGGCCAGCTCGATCATGACCTTGTGGCGAGGCTCATCCTCCAGCCCTTGCAAGTCCTGCAAGGCCAGCGCCTGGACCGGTTCCATCTCCTCGTCCGGAAAGTGCGGCCGGCGCAGGATGTCGGCGTAGATTTCGAGGGCTTGCGGCAGGTTGCGGGCCAGGGTGCCGGCCGAGAACTGCGTGTGGATGGCCAGCACGCTTTCGCCGCGATCCACCCCCAGGCTGTCCAGGGCCAGGGTCAGCGCCCGGTTGTCTCGCTCGCCCGCGCCGCGGACGATCAACTCCGACAGCACTGACGCCACTCCCAGCTTGTCCGGCGGATCATTGACGCAACCGGCCGGCACCAGGAAATTCAGGGTGGCGCTGCGGACATGCTCCATGTGTTCCGCCAGCAGGGTCAGGCCGTTGGGCAAGGTGTGTTGGTGAATTTCCTGCGGCAAGGTTCAATCCTCGTGCTGGAGTGGTGGCGCGGCCGACGTCCGTCCGGACTCCGGCCCGTCCCCATTGTATCGCGGACCGTGGAAGCCTTGCTACGGGAGTCGGTGGGATGGGAGCCGCCAGCGGCTAGAACGTTTCGCAGATGGATGTAGCACCTGATTGCAAGGTCCGCACAGCGGACCCTACGAAATTCTCGTAG